>NZ_LVWH01000191.1:0-42839 GCF_001909045.1 Paenibacillus sp. P3E
TGTTAAAAATTACTATATCGCTCTATCCTACTACAACACTTTTCCAAAATCCTGTCAATTTCAGATTTCACATTCAATGGATTTATGTTAATTGTTCACTTGCTGCAAGCAGGATTTCCGGGGGTTCGCCGCTTTCCCGACAGCTTGTGGACCAGCCTTCCTCTTGCTTTGTATACTGAAGGACAAGAAAAGGGGGTTCCCTGGCGCTGCCCTCTGATATACTATTAAGAAATAACTTGTACAACTAGAGAGAAGGGTGAAAGCATAAATGGCCAGCTTATTGGAGATTTTGCGCAAAGAAGTCGTACCGGCCGAAGGCTGTACCGAGCCGATTGCGGTTGCATATGCTGTCTCCTTGGCGGCAGAGCTTCTTGAGGAAGATATCACGGCAATCCGGCTGCAGCTCAGCGGGAATATCATTAAGAACGCGATGGGTGTGGGCATTCCCGGTACAGGTCAGACCGGACTCCCGATCGCAGCAGCACTCGGAGCGGTGGTGGGCCGTTCCCACAAAAAGCTCGAGATCTTGTCAGGCCTGAATCCGGCCGAATTGAAGCTGGCTAATGATCTGTTAGAACGGGGACTCCTTGAAGTAGAGCTGAAGGTTACACCTGAGAAGTTGTATATTGAAGCCCAGGTATATTCCCGGAACCATATGGCGACTGCCATTATTGCCGGAGAACATACTCATATAGATTTTCTTGCACTGGATGGGGAGAAAATCACACCGGCCAAGTCCAAGGCAGATTGCGGCAAACCCGGACGGTCAGATTCCGAGACGTATGCGGGTTCTGTTGAAGGGATCTTTGAGTTTGTCCGCAACGTTCCTTTCCAGGATATCCATTTTCTTCTGGAAGGAGCCAGAATGAACAAAGCTATATCCGATGAAGGATTGCGCGGGGATTACGGCTTGCAGGTGGGTAAGAAAATGAGCCAGCAATCGGCGGTGAACTTGTTCGGCAATGATGTAGCAAGCAAAATCATCGCCGCGACGGCTGCCGCCTCCGATGCGAGAATGGACGGCAGCGCAATGCCGGTAATGACTACGGCAGGCAGCGGTAACCAGGGCATCGCCTGCACGCTTCCTGTGATTGCTTTGGCAGAGCTGCTGGGCAAGGATGAGGAAATGCTGGCTCGGGCGCTTGCGCTGAGCAATCTGGTTACTGTCCATATTAAGCATTACATCGGGCGGCTATCGCCGCTATGCGGTTCAGGGATTGCCGGCGGAGTAGGAGCGAACAGCGGAATTCTCTATCTTATGGGCGGAAGCCTTGCCCAGATTAAATTTGGGATACAGAATACCATCGCGTCCCTTTCAGGCATGATCTGCGATGGGGCCAAATCAACCTGTGCGCTCAAAATCTCCACCTCTACCAATGCGGCTATTCAGGCAGCTACGCTGGCAATGAACAACATTGGGCCAACGACGAAGGATGGGGTTATCTTTGAAGAGGTGGAAGACACGATCCGCAACATGGAGCGTCTGGTTCAGGAAGGCCTTGCGGATACCGATGCTACAATCTTGAACATCATGCTCTCCAAAGGCGGAGTGCTGTAGCTGTATAATTTACAATCCATACCATCCCCGAATAAAACATACGTTTTCATACTTAAATACAAAACCGCCCGGTTCCCTGCGCAGTAAACACAGGGGACCGGGCGGTCTTTTTAATACAATACCTCGATATTCTCTTCGGCAAGCCGCTTCAGCCAAGGATCTGCAGGTCTGCGGTCCGTAATCAGCACATCGATGCTGCCAAGTGCAACCAGCCTTGTAAAGGCGGTTTTGTCAAACTTGGTATGGTCGGCAAGCAGCACAACCCTTTCCGCCTGACGGAGCATGTGTTTCTTCAACTCACACTCGGGTTCATTGGAATCGGTAATTCCCCGCTCCATATCAATGCCTTTGCAGCTAATGACTGCGGTATCCACATTATAGCGCTGGATGGTATCATGGGCGACCGGCCCGACCAGCGATAGTGAACGGTGGCGCAGTGAACCGCCGGAGGAAATGATATTCAGGCCGGAGTTCGCGAACTCATGCAGAATATTAATGGAATTGGTGATGATTGTCAGATTGTTTTTGTTGCCCAGCAGCTTCAGAAATTCAAAAGAGGTAGAACTGGGGTCGACCATCAATGTATCCCCATCATTAATCAGGTCCAGCGCTTTAAGCGCAATATTTCGTTTGATATCGGTGTTGAGCGCATTGCGCGTCACAAAAGGCAGGTCCTCATTCGTATGCCTGTTCAGCATTGCACCGCCATAAGTCCGGCTTAGAATGCCGTCTTTCTCCAGCTTTTCCAGGTCCCTGCGGATCGTTTCCTCGGTTACCTCGAACATCCGGCTGAGATCGGAGACGAGGACCCGTTTATCCTGATGTACAAGATCTATGATTTTCTTGCGTCTTTCGGCAGCCAGCATATGTATCCCCTTTCCGGAACGATATGGTCTAACTATAGACTTAAATATCTGTGTTTTGCAAGAAAATAAACGAAAACCACAGGTATTATATATACGTTTCTTCGCAAAACAGACATTAAACAAATAAAAACAACATTATCTATATTTTATTTGTTGACAACAAAGATTCATGAAGATACGATGAGGATGTTAATGCTCTGACTGTAAGCGATACCTTTTGGAGTGGCGCCAGTACCGGTCGGCTGATATGCTCAGAGACCAGCTTGAGGTACCAAAGACGGCATATAGCTTGAGGCTTGCGAAGAAGAACATTAATCCGAATAACACCGTTATAACAAATTGCCTGGGAGGCTGGTCAATCAATGAGTACTCATGTCTATTATGTTCCGTCCACCAACATTATGGGTAAAGGCTGTCTGAAGGATATTGGTCCTTACATTAAGGAACTGAATTTGAAGAAGGCGCTTGTGGTTACCGACAAATTTCTGGTCAAGAGCGGCATTGCCGGCAAATTGCTGGCTGTACTGGATGAAGCGGGGATTCAATATGCCCTCTATGATGAAGTCAAACCTAATCCAACGTGCAAAAATGTCCATGACGGTGTGGATTTTCTGAACGTTCAGGGCTGTGATTATCTGATCTCCATCGGCGGCGGCTCACCGCAGGATACTGCCAAAGCGATTGGAATTATTGCCACCAATGGCGGGCATATCAAGGAATACGAAGGCGTGCATATATCCAAACATAAATCTCTGCCAATCGTAGCTGTCAATACAACCGCCGGTACTTCTGCCGAAGTCACTATTAATTACGTAATTACCGATGAAGAACGCAAAGTGAAGATGGTTATGGTCGACAAAAACAGCATCGCTACCATTTCAGTGAATGATCCCGAGCTGATGATCGACAAACCAGCCGCGCTTACCGCCGCGACAGGAATGGATGCGCTCACCCATGCCATCGAAGCGCTGGTTACGCCTGGAGCCTATCCGGTAACTGATGCTACCGCACTGGCTGCGGTGGAGCTGATCTTCGCCAATCTGGCGCGGACCGTGAAGAACGGACATGATATTGAAGCGAGGGAGCAAATGGTCTATGCCATTTTCCTGGGCGGTCTGGCCTTCAATAATGCGGGTCTCGGCTACGTGCATGCGATGGCGCATCAGCTGGGCGGCGTATATGATCTGCCCCACGGTGTATGCAATGCAATGCTGCTGCCATATGTGGAAGAAGAAAATGCAAAACATGTACCAGAGAAATTCAGAAGTATTGCCAAAGCCATTGGACTGCAGGTTGAAGGCAAAACCGATCAGGAATGTGCGGCATTCGTTATTGAATCCATCAAGGCGCTGTCCAGGGAAGTGGGCATCCCGTCCAAATTGTCTGAGCTTGGCGTAGATGAAGTTGATCTGGATCTGCTCGCTGAGAACTCGATGAAGGACGCCTGCGCACCTGGTAATCCTTTTATACCAACCAAAGAAGAAGTAATTGCCCTGTTCCGCAAAATTCTCTAGTACAACATATAGTAAGGAGAGCTTCTATGAACAAACATATCGCCGTCGATATTGGCGCCTCCAGCGGCCGGCTTGTGCTTGGGACCCTCAGGGACGGTATCCTGACTCTGGAAGAGCTCCACCGGTTCAGTAATGGATTCACCGAGCATGAAGGCTCCTGCTTCTGGGACATTGATTATTTATTCGACCAGATTATTACGGGTCTACAGAAAGCCACGGCACACGGCATTACAGAGTGCACGTTAGGCATCGATACCTGGGCGGTGGATTATGTGCTCCTGGATGCGGAAGGCAACCGCATCCAGGAGGTGTATGCGTACCGGGATTGCCGGACGGAAGGAATGATGGAGGAAGTGGCTGCGCTCATTCCACCGGAGACGGTTTATGCCAAAACAGGGATTCAGCAATTAACCTTTAATACGCTATACCAACTGTATGCCCATGACCGAAATGAACGGGCCGCAGCAGAACAAATTCTGCTGGTGCCGGATTATCTCTACTATAGATTAGGCGGACGGAAGATCAATGAGGTGACGAATGCCTCGACCACTCAATTGCTAAATTTGCAGACTGGTGATTTTGACTCGGAACTGCTGTCCCTTTTACATTTGCGTAGAGAGCAGTTTGCTGTACTGACAGCTCCGGGTGAGAGCCTCGGTTATATCCGGGAGCAGCTTGTAAGCCGGTATGATCTGCCCCGGTGCCAACTGATTTGTACAGCTACCCATGACACTGCATCTGCAGTGCTTGGTGTACCCGTGCAAAAGGGCCGATCATCAGCTTACATTAGCAGCGGTACCTGGTCGCTGCTGGGCGTGGAGCTTGACCAGCCGATTAACAATCCGCTAGCGATGGCAGCCAATTACACCAATGAATGGGGAGCCTTCGGCACCTACCGTTTCCTTAAAAACATCATGGGACTGTGGCTGATCCAGGAGGTGCGCAGATTGGACGGTGAACGCTACAGCTTCGCCGAGCTGGCCCGGCTGGCCGGGGAAGCCGAAGGCTTCC
Organism: Paenibacillus sp. P3E; assembly: GCF_001909045.1. NCBI lineage: Bacteria > Bacillati > Bacillota > Bacilli > Caryophanales > Paenibacillaceae > Paenibacillus > Paenibacillus sp. P3E. The sequence continues at coordinate 4,950 of NZ_LVWH01000191.1, forward strand.
GCAGTCTGATTCCCTGCAACGATCCGCGGTTCCTGAATCCGGATCATATGATTGAGGAAATCCGTGCCGCTTGTGTGGAGAGTGCCCAGCCTGAGCCGCAGACACCGGGACAGCTTGCCCGCTGTATATTTGACAGCCTGGCCTTGTCTTACCGGAGTTATCTGCAGGAGCTTGAAGCTCTGACGGGAACGGCGGTCAAGGTGCTGCAAATCGTAGGCGGCGGTGCGAATAACGGACTGCTGTGCCAGCTGACCGCCAACGTTATCGGCAGGGAAGTGCTGGCGGGTCCGACAGAGTCGACAGCACTGGGGAATCTCGCGGTTCAGCTTATTCATGAGGGCAGTGTGGCCCATATTGCTGAAGCCAGAGAGATCATCGGGAACTCTTTTCCGATTGTATCTTATACCCCTCAACCGGTCCCTGAGCTGCAACATCTGCTGGAGCGCTGGGAGGCCCTTCGTGCACCCGATGTCCTTTAGGCAGTGCATGATCACCACATGACCGGTTTTTTGTTTTCGAAGCCATTTTATATGAAGTGAAATCAGGGAGCGGATGCTCACAAAACTTTTAGGAGGTTACAGCATGGATCAGAGCATCATCAACAGTTATCACGAAGCCCAAAAATTATATGCAGCCCATGGAATCAACGTGGATGAGGTTTTGGAGAAGCTTGCACAGATCAAAATTTCACTCCACTGCTGGCAAGGGGACGACGTCAAAGGATTTATTTTCAAAGACAAGGAGCTGAGCGGGGGGATTGCTGTAACCGGCAGTTACCCTGGCCGTGCCGGTACACCGGATGAGCTGCGTAAGGATTTGGAAAAGGCCTTGTCGCTGATTCCGGGCAAACACAAGGTGAATCTGCATGCCATCTACGCTGATACGGATGAACAGGTGGATCTGGATGAGCTGGAACCGCGCCATTTTGCACCTTGGGTCGACTGGGCAAAGGAACAGGGGCTGGGTCTGGATTTCAATCCAACCTGCTTCTCCCATCCCAAAGCGGCAGACGGCTTCACCTTAAGCCACGCGGATGAGGAAATCCGCAGCTTCTGGATCAAGCACTGCAAGGCTTCGCGCAAGATTTCCGAATATTTTGGCCGCGAGCTAGGACAGACCTGTGTGACGAACTTCTGGGTACCGGACGGTTACAAGGATACTCCGGTAGACCGTCTGTCCCCGCGCATTCGGCTGAAGGAATCCCTCGATGAGGTATTCAGTGAAGAGATTGATCCTAAGTACAACATCGATGCGGTAGAGAGCAAGCTGTTCGGAATTGGTTCGGAGAGTTATGTGGTTGGATCTCATGAATTCTATATGGGCTATGGATTGACCCGCGGCAAGGCGATCTGCCTGGATGCCGGACATTTCCATCCGACAGAAGTGATCTCCAATAAATTGTCCTCCATTCTGATGTTCAGCGAACAACTTCTGCTGCATGTCAGCCGCCCGGTCCGCTGGGACAGCGACCATGTAGTCACTATGGATGATGAGCTGCTTGAAATCGCACGCGAGCTCGTTCGCGGGGATTTGCTGGGCCGCACGAATATCGGCCTGGATTTCTTTGACGGCAGCATCAATCATATCGCTGCATGGGTTATTGGCACACGCAATACCATCAAGGCGCTCTTGCGCGCCATGCTGGAGCCGGTGGCAGAGCTAAAGGCTATCGAGTTGGCAGGAGACTATACCTCCCGTCTGGCCCTGGTCGAAGAATTCAAGTCTTATCCATTCGGTGCTGTCTGGGATTATTACTGCGCTTCGCAGAATACACCTGTACGCGAACAATGGCTGGCTGAAGTGAAGAGCTACGAGCAGGAAGTGTTGTCTGCTAGATAACGGCTGATCCGAAGTTATGGGCTACGGCTAGCAATGCATACAAAGGAGAGAAAACATATGAATACATCCGTAATTGAGTCCAAAGGCTATATTGCCGGTATAGAAGCACCGTTTATCCGGGAGATGTCGGAAATTACCCATCACATGTGGTCGCTCGGCTGGGATGAGCTGAACGGCGGCAACGTGAGTTACCTGCTGGATGAGGAGGAGGTAGCGAAATATATCAACATCCGTGAGTCTTTGCGGACGATTAAGCTGACTTTTCCGGTACAGGAGCTGGCTGGAAAATATTTTATCGTTACCGGTTCGGGCAAATACTTCCGCAATGTGATCAAGGATCCGGAAGCGAATCTCGGCGTCCTTCGTGTCAGTGATAGCGGAGAGAGTGTTGAAGTCCTGTGGGGCCTTCGTGACGGCGCAGTACCGACCAGTGAGCTGGCTTCGCATTTCATGAGCCATATTGAACGTCTGAAGGTCGATCCTACGCACCGCATTGTGCTGCATACTCATGCTACGAACGTCATCGCCATGACCTTCACCCATGATCTGGATGAGCTGAAATTCACCAAAACCCTCTGGGAAATGTGCACTGAATGTCTGGTTGTCTTCCCGGATGGTGTCAGTGTCATTCCTTGGATCGTTCCGGGCAGCAGTGAAATCGGCCGGGCTACCGCCGACAAAATGAAAGAATATCGCGTGGTGATCTGGCCACAGCACGGCATTTTTGTCACCGGTGCCACTATGGACGCTACCTTCGGGCTCGTGGAAACGATCGAAAAAGCGGCAATCGTCTATAACCTGATTGGCGGCAGAGAAATCAAACAGAAGATTACGGACCGGCAGCTGGCTGATTTGGCTGCAGCCTTCCGCGTAACGCCAAAAGCAGGAATATTAGAATTATAGAATTCTTATGAATCAGGGAGCTTTTCATTTTAACTGAAACTTGAACCGGTCACAAGCAGTGAACTCCTGTGGCCGGCTTTTTTTGTGTGCAGGGAATCCTGCAGGCACTCCGTTTGCTTTTAAGCATGACAAGAGGCATAATATGCTTACTTAAAGTAATTATATTAATTAACGGAGGCTGAATATGAACACTGATAAATTGTTTGCTCCTTTTCAAGCAGGAGGCTTGTCCCTCACCAATCGTATCGTAATGGCACCTATGACCCGCGTGTATTCGCCTAATGGCGTTCCTGGTGAAGATGTTGCAGCCTATTACCGCCGCCGTGCTGAAGGCGGAGTGGGCCTGATCATTACCGAAGGGACGGCGATCAACCATCCGTCAGCGGTCAGCCACCAGAATATCCCGAACTTTCATGGTGAAGCCTCTCTTAAAGGCTGGGCAAAAGTGGTGGAAGAGGTTCATGCCGCTGGCGGCAAGATCGTTCCCCAACTCTGGCATGTCGGCATGGCCCGCTCCGTTGGCCAACTACCGAATGTAGAGGCACTGCCGGTTGGCCCTTCCGGACTGGACTTGGCCGGTGAGCAGATTACGGAACCTATGACCAAGCAGGAAATTGACGGGATTGTTGCTGCCTTCGCCCGGGCTGCTGCTGATGCCCAAGCAGCAGGCTTTGACGGAATTGAGCTGCATGGTGCACACGGCTACCTGATCGACCAATTTTTCTGGGAAAAAACCAACAAACGGACGGATGAGTACGGCGGCGATCTGGAAGCACGGACGACATTTGCCGTTGAAATCATCGATGCCTGCCGCCGTGCGGTCGGTCCGGATTTCCCAATCATTCTCCGTTTTTCGCAGTGGAAGAGCGGGGACTACTCCGCCAAGCTGGCGCAGACACCGGATGAGCTTGCCCGTTTTCTCACTCCGCTCAGCAATGCCGGTGTGGATATTTTCCACTGCTCGACGCGCCGCTTCTGGCTGCCGGAATTTGAGGGCTCCGAGCTGAATCTGGCGGGCTGGACGAAGAAAATCACCGGGAAACCAACAATTACTGTTGGTTCTGTAGGTTTGAACAGTGAGTTTGTAACCGCAGTTACCGAAAAAAATGATGAAGATAATATCGAACGTCTGCTGGAGAAACTGGAAAATGCTGAGTTCGATCTAGTCGCCGTCGGCAGAGCTCTTATCAGTGATCCTGCCTGGCCTGCAAAGGTACAGAGCGGCAGAACAGACGAGATTATTGCTTTTACTTCCGAAGCGACAAAGACTCTATATTAAAGTAATTAGGATATACTGAATATGTAGCCGCCCTGGTCAGGGCGGTTTTTTCTGTTAAAAGATAAGAATTTATATGTTTCACGCTATAAATTATCCTTCTCTTTCTTGCTGAAACGGTGCCGTCCTTAAAAAAGGACGGCGAAGCCGTTTCCGCTTGGCCCGCTGATTACCGGAATGGATGATTTATGCTATAATTTTTACTTGAGCATTACCATTTCAGCCTTGCAGATGGTGTAGGGCTTCATGAATAAAGGACGTGAAACCATGACAATAGGGAATAACTCACCGGACTTAAAATCCGGCAAGGGTGGTTCGAAGGATTACTCGAAATATTTTGATTTTTCTGATGCTAAAGTCATCAGTGAAGAAGAAGGCAAAACAACTTACCGGATCAAGGGCCGTACTGTTCAGATCAATTCCAACCCGGATTACAAGGAAGGCAAACGCCGGGGCAAGCAGGAAATTGAGGTCATTGACTTCGAGAACACGGAAACGAACCGGATTATGGAAGAATTCAGAGAGATCAACCGGCACAAGCAGCATTATTACTCCATAGCCACTTACGGCTGCCAGATGAATGAGCATGACACTGAAACGATGAAGGGGCTTCTGGAGCAGATGGGTTACCTCGGCACCGAGGACCGTAATCTGGCGGATATCATTCTGCTGAACACCTGCGCCATCCGGGAGAATGCGGAAGATAAGGTATTCGGCGAGCTTGGACACCTGAAGAATCTGAAGCTGGAGAAACCGGGTCTCTTGCTTGGTGTCTGCGGCTGCATGTCGCAGGAGGAAGGTGTGGTCAACCGGATAATGTCCAAGCATGGATTTGTGGATATGATTTTCGGTACCCATAACATCCACCGCCTGCCGCAGCTTGTTAAGGAAGCGTACTTTAGTAAAGAACTTGTCGTAGAGGTCTGGTCCAAGGAAGGCGACATTATTGAGAACCTTCCCAAGAAGCGGGAGGGCATGCGTGCTTGGGTGAACATCATGTATGGCTGCGACAAGTTCTGTACCTATTGCATTGTACCGTTTACGCGGGGCAAGGAGCGCAGCCGCCGTCCTGAAGATGTAATCGGTGAGATGCGGGAGCTGGCACGGCAAGGTTTTAAGGAAGTAACATTGCTGGGCCAGAATGTTAATGCCTACGGCAAGGATTTTACCGATATAGACTATACATTCGGGGACCTGATGGATGATATGCGGAAGATCGATATTCCTCGCATCCGCTTCATGACATCGCACCCCCGCGATTTTGACGATAAATTAATTGAAGTGCTCGGCAAAGGCGGGAATCTGACAGAGCATATCCATCTGCCGGTACAGTCGGGAAGTACCGAGGTGCTGAAAAAAATGAGCCGGAAATACAGCCGCGAAACGTATCTGGAGCTTGTCCGGAAAATCAAGGCCAGCGTGCCGAATGCCGTGCTAACTACGGATATTATTGTCGGGTTCCCTGGTGAGACCGAAGAGCAGTTCGGGGATACACTGTCCCTGGTGCGCGAAGTGGGCTATGATATGGCATATACTTTCATTTATTCTCCGCGGGAAGGAACACCGGCAGCTTCCATGGAGGACAATGTAACGCCTGAGGTGAAGAGTGAACGCCTGCAGCGGTTGAATGATCTGATCAAGGAGCAGAGCCGGGACAGTAATGACCGGATGCTTGGCGAGATCGTCGAGGTGCTGGTGGAAGGCGAGAGCAAGAACAATTCGAATGTGCTGTCCGGACGCAGCCGCGCCAACAAGCTGGTGCATTTTGAAGGGCCGAAGGAATGGATCGGAACCTTTGTTCACGTTAGAATTACCGATACGAAGACATGGTACATTAAAGGGGATTGTGTAGCTGAAGCTGCGGCAATTCTATAATCATAGAGGAATGGGGCGATAGAAATGAGCCAGGAAGAACCGCGTGTGAACCAATACGGAATGAACACCTACAATACCCGTGACCTGATTGTGCGAGAGGATATTATGGGCAAAGCCAAGGAGCTTGCCTCGCTCATTTCCACCAGTGAAGAAGTAAAGCATTTCCAGCAGGCTGAGCAGAAGATACAGAATCATGAACGGGTGCAAAGCCTCATCGCTACAATCAAGAAGAAGCAGAAAGAGATTGTGGCTTTTGAAAGCTTCAAGAACAAGGAAATGGTTGCCAAAATCGAACGCGAAATTGAAGTCCTGCAGGATGAGATCGACGGAATTCCGGTCGTGAATGAGTTCCAGCAAAGCCAGAGCGACATTAACTATCTGCTGCAGCTCGTCATTTCTGTGATCCGGGACACCGTTTCAGAGAAAATCAATGTAGAAGCGGGTACCGAAGCACCTCCTTCGACCTGTGGTGACTAAATCAAGAATAGACCACTTATTAAATAAGCTGCGGCAAAGGATGATTCATTGTGAGTGAGAACGGGGAACAAACCTATAACGTCAAAAAATACCGCACACCGGACGGCGTTCCGGCCGATATTGTCATGTTTACCCTGACCAAACGCGAGCGGAAGACCGTGACCAAGACGCTTCCGCTACGTGAACTAAAGGTCATGCTCGTGAAACGCAAAAAATGGCCGTGTGCCGGGATGTGGGCGCTGCCGGGCGGCTTTTGCCAGGAAGATGAGTCTATCTATGATGCCGCGACCCGTGAGCTGAAGGAAGAAACCGGTGTAGACGGCGGACATTTGGAATATCTGGGTGTCTACAGCAAGCCCGGACGCGATCCGCGCGGATGGATCATCAGCCATGCTTTCTTTGCGCTGGTGGAAGAATGGATGCTGGAGCATAGACAAGCTTCCGATGATGCGGATGAGGTTGGGCTGTTCACGCTGCAGGAAGCGCTTGAGGAGCTTGAGCTTGCTTTTGACCATCATGACATTATTTCGGATGCCTATTTGCGGATTCAGCAGCAAATGCTGCAGACGACGATTGCCAGGCAGTTTCTGCCGCGTCACTTCACACTAAGTGAACTGTATCAGGTGATCCAGACTGTCGTTCCTGAATTCAAAGAGCCCAATTTTATCCGCAAAATCACTTCAACCCGCAGCCGTCAGGGCATATTAAAAGAAGTACGGGATGAAGCCGGCAATCCGGTCAGCTCCAACCAGTATTCGCAGCGTCCGGCTCAGCTCTACATGTTCACGGATCATGAGCCTTTGTTATCAATCTATACCTAGGAGGGATAGGGAAATGAGAGCCTTGATCGTAATTGACTTCACCAATGATTTTGTGGACGGCAGTCTGCCCGTGGGGCAGCCCGGTATGGATATCGCACCACGGATCAGTGAGCTTACACAGATGTTTGTGGATAATGGGGATTACGTGGTGATGGCTGTCGATCTGCATGAGGAGAATGATCCCTATCATCCGGAGAGCAAGCTGTTTCCGCCGCATAATCTGCGGGGTACCGGGGGGCGTGAGCTATACGGCAGTCTGAAAGACGTATACGATCAGAATCAGGAATTAATATACTGGATGGACAAAACGCGTTACAGCGCCTTTTGCGGTACGGATCTCGAACAGAAGCTGCGTGAACGGGGGATTACCGAACTGCACCTGACCGGAGTATGTACAGATATCTGTGTCCTGCATACGGCAGTGGATGCCTATAACAAGGGCTTCAGTATTGTCGTTCACAAGGATGCGGTGGCCAGCTTCAATCCGGAAGGGCATGCCTGGGCGCTTGGACATTTCAGCGGAAGCCTCGGAGCGAACGTAGTGGCAGCAGAATAACCGCTTATTCACCATCTATAGAAAGCACCAGCGAAAAGCTAGGAGATGAGGATTTTGAGGAGAGAACTTGCTCTACATACAGACAAATATCAAATCAATATGATGTACGCCCATTGGGTGAACGGAAGCCATAAGCGCCGGGCGGTGTTTGAAGCCTATTTCCGCAAGCTTCCTTTCGGTAACGGCTTCGCCGTATTCGCCGGGCTGGAGCGCATTACCCAGTATATCGCCGAGTTGCGTTTTACGGAGGATGATATCCGCTACCTGTCGGAGCAGGAAGAGAATTATGCACCTGCTTTTCTCGAAGAGCTGCTGCAGTTCCATTTCCAGGGCAGCATACATTCCATGAAGGAGGGTGCCCTGGTTTTCCCGGATGAGCCTCTTGTCCGCGTCGAGGGGACGATCATGGAGGCGCAACTGGTAGAAACAGCTATTCTGAACTTTATGAACTACCAGACTCTGATTGCCACAAAGGCCTCGCGGATTAAGCAGGTGGCTCCGAAGGATACCCTGCTGGAGTTCGGCACACGGCGTGCGCAGGAAGCAGATGCAGCTGTATGGGGCGCACGGGCAGCTTATATCGGGGGCTTCCATGCAACCTCGAATATGCTGGCCGGCAAGAAGTTCGGTATTCCCACAAAGGGAACCCATGCCCATTCCTGGGTACAGAGCTTTGCCAGCGAGCAGGAAGCCTTCGATGCTTATGCCAAGGTGATGCCAGATGGCGTTACTTTGCTGGTGGATACGTTCGATACGCTGCGCAGCGGTGTGCCGCATGCGATCAATACGGCTAAGAAGCTGGAAGCGGCAGGCAAGCGGATGAATGGCATCCGGCTGGACAGCGGTGACTTGGCTTATTTGTCCATCCAGGCGCGCAAAATGCTGGATGAAGCCGGACTGGACTACGTGAAGATCGTAGCCTCCAATGATCTGGATGAAAATACGATTATGAACCTGAAATCTCAGGGAGCGGCCATTGATACTTGGGGTGTCGGCACACAACTCATCACGGCTTCGGATCAGCCATCCTTGGGCGGTGTATACAAACTTGTCGAAATTGAATCGCCTTCCGGTGAAATGGTCCCGACGATCAAGATTTCATCCAACCCGGAGAAAGTATCCACACCAGGCAAAAAAGAAGTTTTCCGGATCATTGGGCCCAAAGGCAAAGCTCTTGCTGACTATATCAGCTTCCCCGGGGAGAAAGAGCCGCAGAGCGGTGCCCGCCTGAAGCTGTTCAACCCGCTGCATCCCTATCTGCAGAAGTATGTGGAGAAATATAAGGCCATGCCGATGCTTGAGCCGATCTTTGTGAACGGGTTCCAGGCCTACACCTTGCCGGATCTGGATGAAATCCGGCGCTATCATCAGGAACAGATTGATTTATTCTGGCCGGAGTATCTCCGCAAGCTGAATCCCGAAGTATACCGCGTGAATCTCAGTGAGCAGGTATGGACCCGCAAGCAGCAGCTGATTGCGGAGCATTTGATGCCGGACCCGAATGATGAAATGAGCTAATATCCAAAAGTGAGAGATGACGGCGAGGCCGTTCCTGCAGTGGAGCTTCTGCTGTGGAACGGCCTTTTTGTACCTGTAGAAAAGCAGTTTCCCTACAGTTCAGCTATCCACACTTTACCTGGTAAATTTATTCCATAGGACAATCTGCCTATTTACATCAGAGGATTGGAATAATATATTAATTATGTTATTATTTTCAAATTATCAGATGGTTGGAGTTTTATTTTTTTGTTGCAAAAGTTAAAGCGCTTTAACTTTTGCGTCCCGGAAGCTGCTGTTTTCTAGGCTGCCAGGGAGGTGATGGTCCAGTCTGTATGGTATTTGGTCCGAAAAGTTTCTTACTCACGGGTATGCTTCCAAGGCGTGTTTTACACAAAGCTTATTGATGAAGCCGATGTCTACCAAACTTTGAGGAGTGATTGTTGATGGAAAATCAAGGGAAGCGCAGGTTGCACTGGAAATCGCTAGTATTGTTATGTCTGGCCATATTTATTCTGCCTGCAGGCTCTGCTTTTGCAGCGGTGAACAAACCGTTTCCACAGCATACTACGTATACTAGCGGGACGATCAAACCGAATAATGTAACTCAAACCGTGATGGACAATGCCGTAAAGACCAAATGGGACGCATGGAAAGCAGCATATCTCAAGCCGGCCGGTACGGGTAAATATTATGTCAAATATAACTCGGACGGGGAAACAGTATCAGAGGCGCATGGTTATGGCATGCTGTTCACGGTACTGATGGCTGGCTACGACAGCAACGCCCAGACATACTATAACGGGCTCTATAACTATTACACTGCGCATCCGAGTGCCATCAACCCGTATTTAATGTCCTGGAAACAAAACAGCAGCTTCCAGAATATTGAAGGCGAGGACTCCGCAACAGATGGTGACATGGACATTGCATTCTCACTTCTGCTCGCCCATAAGCAGTGGGGCAGCAGTGGCACGGTCAACTATCTGCAGGCGGCTAATCAGATTATTGGCGCCATTATGGATAACGAAATTAATCAGACCCAGTGGACGATCCGGCTTGGGGATTGGGCCAATAGCGGTACGTATAATACGGCCACACGTCCTTCGGACTTCATGCTGAATCATTTAAAAGCCTTCCAGGCCGCGACGGGAGATTCGCGTTGGCAGAACGTAACAGACAAAACCTATACCATTATTAATAGCCTTTACACTGGATACAGTCCGAGCACCGGTCTTTTGCCTGACTTCGTCGTGTATTCCGGGGGCGTCTACAAACCGGCGGCAGGGGGCTTCCTGGAAGATGCGAATGACGGGAATTACAATTATAACTCCTGCCGCACACCATGGCGGATTACAACGGATTATCTGCTCACCGGAGATACCCGCGCCCTGAATCCATTGAACCAGCTCAACAGCTGGATCAAAACGAAGGTCAGCAGCACTCCGGGCAATATCAAGGACGGTTACAAGCTGAACGGGTCAACATTCGGAAGCTATAACAGCGGCGCTTTTTATGCTCCTTTTGGCGTAAGCGCAATGACCTCCTCAGCCAATCAGTCCTGGCTCAATTCTCTCTGGAGTCATACCTCTGGCAGCGCAGCGGAAGATTATTACGAAGACAGCATCAAGCTGTTCTCCATGATTGTGATGTCCGGTAACTGGTGGACCTACTAAACTATACGTGTCACAAATGAAGCATAGGCCTATCCGTCAACGGATGGGCTTTTTTTGTATATATGAAAAATGATGGGTCCCGAAGGAATGGGATGAATTTACTCCACTAAAATAAATCGTTATGGAGATATTAATATGCGGGGAACAATTTTTAAGGAGGGTTATAAATGAAAAAGATCTCAATAGCGATTATGTCAGTATGTCTTATGCTATCTACTGCTTCTGCGGTACAAGCATCACCTAGTGAGACTCAACACGAAAAGAAAATGCATATGCAACAACATGAGACTAAAGGAATCAAAGCAAAAAGCATGAAAGAGAAAAGCATGAAAGAGAAAAGCATGAAAGAGAAAAGCATGAAAGAGAAAAGCATGAAGGAGAAAAGCATGAAGGCAAAAAGCATGGAAGCCAAAGGAATAAAAATAAAAGCAACCAAGCTGCCAAAATCCGGTTTTGGCGGTGCCAGTGAGCAAATGGAATAGGAGGACGAAAGAGGGCGGATCACTTCCCCCTCTTTCTTTTCTAAACATGAGAAAATGGGCTGCTTTATTTTTTGTGATATTCATTTGCATTAGTCTTGCCGGTTGCTTGGACAACCACTCCGGCAACTATGAGAAAGCGGAAACCTTAATCCCCGAAGCTTCCCCGGCTCCTTCAGAAAAGCCGAAGATTTTGGAGGTCAAGAAGTCTGAAGTTCCTCCGGAGAAATTTTTGCCGGATATCATAGAAATTCCCTCCATTTCAGTTAAGGCAGTAATCAAGCCTGTTACCATCCTTGCTAATGGGCAAATGGACGTGCCTAAGAACACGGGTGTGACGGGAATACTATATCCCGGAATTTTACCCGGGGAAAAGGGAAATGTTATTATCGACGGACATGTGGATAGCTATACTGGGCCGGCGGTTTTTTACAAGCTGAAAAAACTGAAGCAGGGGGATCTGATTATTGTCTCTGACCAGCTGAAACACAGGTTAACTTACACTGTCCAATCAGCAGAGGTTTTTACCCCGGCAGAAGCACCAGTGGAGCGGATATTTGGGAAAACCGATGAATACCGCATGAATCTGATCACCTGTACAGGAAGATATAGCAGAAAGAAAAAAGAACATGAACAAAGATTAGTCATCTTTGCGAAGATAGGTGAGAAACTATGAAACAGTTCACAAGAAAGATGTATATCTGTGCTGCCGCAGGCATTATTTTTGCGGCCACATTGTTTTTCCCGTTACCCGGTGCAAAGGCTGAACCGGACAAGCATGAAATGGAAGCGGAGCTGAACGAAATGTTCAAGGCCCGGGCGGAGGCATTAATTCATCCGTACCCGGAGTCCATTAATAAATATTACCTTCCGGAAAAAGCTAGCCAAATGGCACTGCAGCATGAGCATTTGCGGGAAGAGTATGTAAACAAGTGGGCGGAGAAAAGGGCGTTGAAGTTGACGAGCTCAGAGTCCAGTATTCGTATTATCCGTCAGAGCATTGTTGAGGATAAGGCCCGAATCTCCTTGGTGCAATCTCATAAAGTAGGATATGTATATATCAATAAAGTCATGCAGGAGCAAGTCTTCGGTGTTGGAACGAGGCACTTTCTCACATTAAAGAAAAGTGAAGGCCGTTGGAAGATCGCCCGGGAATGGTACCTCGATCCGCTGGATGAGAACCCTGCCAAAATTGCTGATGGACCTGAGGGCATAGCCCCAGCAGTTCGGGCAAAGTCCGAACCTGCAGACGGACAAAAGTATAAGCGGAAACGGGCTGTACATTATGCCAATAAATACGCTGGTGCTGCGTGGGGAGCAGGGAATAAGCATCATTATAATAAAAAATACCTGGATTACACGGGTAAGGGCGGAGACTGTACCAATTTTGCTTCACAAGTAATAGGTGACCCAGAGGAAGGAGGGGGGTTGAACATGGCGGGAGGTTGGCGTTATTTTCAGAATTCAGGAGGAACGCAAACCTGGGTACAGACGGATGCCTTTAGTAATTACTTAACCAGATCCGGTTATGGAACTCTGATTGCCAAAGGCGATTACCATCATATCGTCACTCCTTCGCAAAAATACCCCGGGGGAGCCATTTCTCAGCTGCAGGCTGGTGATCTTATAGGCTATATATTGCGGCATAACGATACGGACCACTTTTCTGTTGTAGTCGGGTTTGATGATTATGGCTACCCTTTGGTCAATTCGCACACCGCAGACCGGTATCGTGTCCCTTTTGATTTAGGGTGGGATCGGGATACCAAATATCAGTTATTTCATATCAAAGATTGAGTAAGTTAATGCTTGTCAGCATATCGCGGGTTCACAGTCATAAATATAGAGATAAGAATCTATATTTATGCTGGAGGGAATCATGGGGATACCGCGGCTTCTCAATCAATTCATGATCAGAGCCGGTGCCATGTTCATAGTGAAATTGATTGGACTGGCTGGCCGTGTGATCCTTACAAGAATCGTTGGTGCTGAGGGAATAGGACTGTACCAAATTGCCTATTCCTTTTACGGCTTCATTTTGATGCTCACCAGCGGTCTACCAACGACGCTTGCAATTGCAACAGCTAAAGCACCTAAACAGGGTTGGAGGATTTTTAAGGTAGTGTTCCTCTGTCTCGTTCTTTCCGGTTGCGTTCTTGGTCTGAGCATTTTTAAGAATTCAGCCACTATTGGTCAGTTGCTTGGAAACCCTGGATTAGCATATGCAATTCGCAGCCTTGCTCCATCCTTGTGGATAGTTCCCCTTCTCGGATTAATAAGAGGATACTTGCAAGGGTTGAAACAAGTCGGGATCATCGCCCTGTCTGAGATCGCTGAGCAGGCATTCAGAACTGTATTCATGCTGTTGATTGTTGGACAGCTACTGTCGCTCGGTGTAGAACGGGCAGTTGGATATGGACTATACGGTACTTTTTTAGGGGCGTTCCTCTCCTTCATTATATTGACTGTATGCATTTCTCTTAAAAAAGCAGAGTTCCCCCTTAGCAGGGCTCCAGATCAATTATTAACAACGTCCTGGTTTGTGAACACTTCGTTAGCGATCTCAGCTACCCGCCTGTTAATTCCATTTTCAGAATTCCTTGACGCTCTTATTATTCCCGATCGTCTGGTTGCAGCGGGAAACACTGCTTCTGAAGGTACCGCTATATACGGAGTTATTTATGGAATGGCTGTTATTGTGGTTTATGCGCCTACGTTGTTTATTGGAGCATTGAGTCATATCTTAACCAGTCAAATTGTTGCCGAATGGCAGCAGGGTAACCAGAGAAAATTCAATAGTCTCTGTAATACAGCCATATGCACATGTTGGTTATGGGGAGGACTAACGAGTTTGTTTTTGTTTTTCTACTCGGACGAGTTATCTTATTACATCTTTCATAGTGATAGCGCAAGTAATATGATTAGATATCTATCCCCAATTCCGCTTATCGTTGGTTTTCGGGAGATTTCCACCAGTATTTTGTGGGCGCAGGATAACCGGAAGAATCCTTTCATGGGGATACTTACTGGAATTGTATGTTCAATCATGGTCCAATATTTTTTGGTGGCAATCCCTGGTTATGAATATAAGGGGGCTGCTCTTGCAATTCTGTTGCTTGAAACAATGGCTTCTATTTGGAATATTAAAGTGTTATTCTTCTCAAAAGTGAACTTAAAGAGGGTAGTAAAACCTTTGCTATGTGATTTAACGTTCGGGATTTGCATACTTCTAGGAATGGCCCTTTCGACTCCCCCCTCAGAAAACATTATCAGTCTATGGCGATTTTTATGTATCGGCGCTTTATTTTTTGCGGTTACAGGGGGGTATATTTATTTGCGCTGTATACGGAAATTTCTGTGATATTAAAATCAAGTGAATACACAAACATTGTCCCGTCAGTGATTTTATGATGGCGGGCTTTTTTGTGCATCATAGTTTCCGCTATAAGATACTAACAGAACGCGTTAAAAAGGCGGAAAAAGGAATCGAAACACATCCGTGATAACGGGTTTTTTAAGAAAATTAGTGACACTAACTGAACGCAAAAAAACCGCTCGTAAAAGAAATAAAGGTCATTGACGATGCTGCTGATACTATGATTCGATCATGTTTTATGTGACATTTTTAACATCTTAATTTTTAATTTTATTGCTAAATTAAGGGTGACATTTGTTCCACATTCGACTTGGGAAGTGCGGGTTAACACACAATATTCACATGTTGTCGTTTTTATGGCAGATTATCTTCTATTAAAGTAACACAGCACTGTCGCGTATAAAGAAATCAATTGAAATCCATAAATTATTGTGATTCCTGAGGCGTGGAAAATGCAAGATATGTCACTTCGCGACTTGCAAAATCAAGTTACAATCGTTGAAAAAGTCAAAAGGATGTTATTCTACTTGACACTAAGAAAGGGGTTATGTCGGTGGTACAATTACCTATCGTTAACGATCTCGGATTTTTTGAGATTCGTCTGGAGTCCATTGGAGGCTTAGGTGCGAACCTGGCGGGCAAAATGCTCGCAGAAGCAGGGGTGGTCGGAGCGGGCCTTAATGGTGTCAGCTTCTCATCTTACGGCTCGGAGAAGAAGGGGTCTGCTGTTAAGGCGCATATCCGTTTCTGTGATCTGAACACACCTATCCGCGACACCTCTCCTGTGGAACGTCCACATGTTGTGGGTGTATTCCATGAAGCGCTGGCCAAGACAGTCAACGTGACCAGTGGTATTCATGAGCAGAGCACCGTACTCGTGAATTCGGCCAAATCGCCGGAGGAGCTGAAAGAGCTCCTGAAGATGAAAGCCGGAACCATTGCCGTAATTGATGCAACAAGTATTGCACTGAAAGAGAAAAATCGCGTGAATATGGCAATGTTGGGTGCGTTGTTCCGGCTTTGTCCATTTCTTGATACCGCAACGATGAAGGATGTTATTGAGAAGTCCCTTGGCAAAAAATATCCCCAGGCTGTCGAATCAGCCATCACAACATTTGACCGCGGTTATAATGAAGTGAAGTTTATGCAATTTGAGCTGGCTGCAGGGGATAGCATGCCTGAATATGTCCGTTCCGATATTGGAGTTCTGGGTTATGATACACAGCCGATTGGCGGATCTATTATTAATCCAGGGAGCACCTTCCTGAAAAATTTGAGTATTTCCCGCTCCGGTATGATCCCGGCGTATGAGAACGAAGCGTGCATCCACTGTGCTCAGTGCGATACGGTATGTCCGGATCAGTGCTTTGTATGGGAAGAACGGATTGACCGCAAGGGCCGTTCACAAATGTTCCTGACGGGTATCGATTATCAATATTGCAAGGGTTGCCTGAAATGTGTCCATGCCTGTCCGACATCCGCACTGTCAAGCCAGCGTGAGAAGGAAGGCTATGCGGACACCCACACAGTGCATCACCAATTTGATCTGATTACACAGGTTTAATCCTTGGAAGAAAGGTGGAATGAATAATGGCTATTGATTATGAACAAGAAGTAGGCTCCACCAAAGTGGAGCAGAAATTCCTATATGAATCCGGTAATGAAATGGCTGCATATGCTGCTCATCAGATCAACTATCACGTGATGGGCTATTTTCCGATTTCGCCATCCACTGAAGTGGCCCAGTTCCTGGATACTATGAAAGCCAGCGGACAGCACGACATCATGCTTGTACCTTCCGATGGTGAGCATAGCTCTGCGGGGATCTGTTACGGCGCATCAACTGCAGGCGGACGCGTATTCAACGCAACCAGTGCCCAAGGTTATATGTTCATGCTGGAGCAATTACCTGTACAAGCAGGTACGCGCATGCCTATGGTCATGAACCTGATCTGCCGCTCGATCTCCGGTCCCC
Source organism: Paenibacillus sp. P3E (assembly GCF_001909045.1). Classification (NCBI taxonomy): domain Bacteria; kingdom Bacillati; phylum Bacillota; class Bacilli; order Caryophanales; family Paenibacillaceae; genus Paenibacillus; species Paenibacillus sp. P3E. The sequence goes on from NZ_LVWH01000191.1 coordinate 21,700, forward strand.
TTAATATTCACGGTGACCACTCCGATCTATATTTTGCCCTCAATACCGGCTGGCCGATTCTGATGTGTCGTGATCCTCAATCTGTCTACGACATGAATCTGATGGCCCTGAAGCTGGCTGAACACGCCAAGGTCCGACTTCCGGTAATGGTCGCATCTGACGGCTATTTCACATCTCACCAGAAGCGGCGCGTGCAAGCCTTTGCCCATCGGGAGGATGTTCACAAGTTTGTTGGCGAACAGCCCCCAGCGGGCTTCACAGACACCTTGGACCGCAACAATCCAGTTACCGTAGGACCGTACATGAACGAACCGGATTATATTAATAACCGTTATCAGCAATCTGTTGCGATGTACAATGCCGGAGAGGTATTCGAAGAGATTGCCCAGGAATTCGCTGAGCTGACCGGACGACACTATCCGATGATCGAGCAGTACCGGATGGAAGATGCCGATGTTGCCGTGTTCCTGATGAACTCCGCCTCGGAGATCATCAAGGATGTTGTGGACCAGCTTCGCCTCCAGGGGATCAAAGCCGGAGCCATCTCTCCGAACATGATCCGCCCTTTCCCGCAGAAGCAAATCGCTGAAGCGCTGAAGAATGTGAAGGCCATTACGGTCGGTGACCGTGCGGATTCCGTCGGCGGACATGGCGGCAACATGGTTAACGAGATCAAGGCAGCGCTGTTCACTTACGGAAATACAACCACCAAAGTAATCAGCCGGATTTATGGACTGGGAGGCAAGGACTTCTATGCCGAAGACGGACATCATTTCTTCCAATTGGCAATGGATGCAGTTGTTGCTGACCGTGTGGAAATTCCGTTTGATTACTATGGCCACAATCCTGGAACGCCGGACAAAGCGCCGAAGCGTCTGCTGAAGCCGATGAGTTTTGAATCACTGAAGACAGGTCTTATCACCGTGAAGCAGAACGAAGAGACAGGTAAGCTTAGTGTGAAGGTTCCGCCAATCCGCAGCCTGATGAAGAAACCGAGACGGCTATCACCGGGACACGGCGCATGTCCGGGCTGTGGTATTTTCTCAGGTCTGGAGCTGTTCTTCAAAGGAATTGAAGGGGATATTGTTGCCCTGTATCACACGGGCTGTGCAATGGTCACAACGACCGGTTATCCTTATTCAGCTCATAAATCGACGTTCATCCACAACCTGTTCCAGAATGGTGCAGCTACGTTGTCTGGTGTCGTGGAGATGTTCTGGGAACGCAAACGCCGCGGAGAACTGGATGGATTGGGACTACAGGAAGACTTTACCTTTGTCATGGTAACTGGTGACGGGGGCATGGATATCGGCATGGGTCCGGCTATCGGTGCTGCACTACGCGGTCACAAGATGATTATTGTTGAGTACGATAACGAGGGATACATGAATACAGGCGCCCAACAGTCGTATTCCACACCACTCGGCCACCGGACTTCGACTTCAAGCATCGGCAAAACACAGCAGGGTAAAGTAACCCAGCATAAGGATACCGCTCAGATTATGGCAGCCACCAACATCCCTTATGTATTTACCGGTTGTGAGGCTTACCCGCAGGATCTGCTTAAGAAGGCGGCCAAAGCCCAGTGGTATGCCCAGAATGAGGGTCTGGTCTATGGCAAGATTCTTATTGCATGTCCGCTGAACTGGATGAGTGAAGACAAGGACGGTACGAATATTGTATCGCTGGCAGTGGAATCCTGCTTCTTCCCGCTCTATGAAGTAGAACAGGGCACGACGACGATTACGTACAATCCGGAAGAGAAAGACAAGCGCGTGGAAGTTGCTGCATGGCTGAAAACAATGGGCAAAACGCGTCATCTTCTCAAGCCCGAAAACGAACCGGCGCTGCGCGCCTTCGAGGGTGAAGTACAGCGTCGCTGGAACCGTCTCAAAGCCAAACACGAGCACCCGGATTTATAGGACGAATAACATCTGTACTCATCAATAAATAGACGGGCCTGGCAGAATTGATCTGCCGGGCTTTTTTATGTCAAAACCTCACGAAAAAAACTATTTAATAAAACACTTTTATAAAGTATTATAATAAGTGGGGTGAACAGTAATGATGAATATCGGAGGAAACGCTCTGGTTATTAAGGAAGTGAATATCAACCTGGTGCGGCGTGTTCTGAAGGAATGTAAACAAGCCACCAAACGGCAGATTGCTGAGGGAACAGGCCTGAGCATCGTTACAGTCGGTACAGTGCTTGAAATTTTAATCCAGCATAGCGAGGTGGTGGAGGCGGGGCGAATTTCATCCAGTGGGGGAAGACCTGCCCAGCAGTACATATACAATGATGAGCACGCCTTGGCATTGATCCTGTTTCCATTTGAAGAGCTTGGAGGGATCAGTATCCGCTGCACCGTGGTTACACTCTTTGGGCGTTGTCTGCATGAGGCGAGCATACCTGTACAAAAGGTTGATCTGATCTGCTTCGAAGTCATCATTGATGAAGTGTTGAAGCGGTTTCCCGCTATAGGGGCGATTGGTTTTGGACTGCCGGGTGCAGAAGCAGATGGAAGACTGGTGGTATCAGATTATGATACACTGCGCGGTATCCCAGTAGCGGAACATTTCAGACAGCGTTACCAGAAGCAGGTAATTATCGAGAATGATGTCAACGCTGCGGCAATCGGAAACTACAGCAGAACTGAGATGGAGACAGACGCTCCAGCAATCTATTTATACTTTCCTGACCGTTTTCCGCCAGGGGCTGGGATTATTATGAACGGCAGACTTCAGAAAGGGAAAAGTGGTTTTGCCGGGGAAGTGGCCAATATCCCTTTGGGTATTGCCTGGGGCAGCAGTGAATGGCAGTCCTCACCGGAGAAGCTGACTTACGCCATTTCCAGGCTGGTGTCTGCGGTCAGCAGTGTACTAAACCCGGGGTCGGTGGTACTATACGGCAGCTTTTTACAGGAGGGACATCTGATTGGTATTACGGAACAATGTGCAGAGTTGCTGCCGCCTGGTGCGGTTCCTCATATTGTGCTCAGTATGGATTTCGCTGGAGATTATTTGCAAGGAATGATCGTTTCAACACTATCAACCCTGGAGACAGGGCTGCAATTGACCAAATCTGGAGTATAGGCGGTTGACTTCCATGTCTACTATTTTTCTCATTATTATTTATTTGGCTTTTATCAGTCTTGGCTTGCCGGATTCGATGCTTGGAGCGGCTTGGCCGATGATGCGTCCCGATTTCGCAGCACCGGTGGATGTTGCGGGACTACTCTCCATGATCGTTGTCGCGGGGACAATCATCTCTAGTCTGGCTAGTGGGATGGTGCTGCAGAAGCTGGGCACGGGGAAAGTTACTTTTATCAGCGTTGCTGTGACTGCACTCGCCTTACTCGGCTTTTCGTACTCGCCTTCGATCATCTGGCTGGCTGTGTTATGCCTTCCGCTTGGACTCGGTGCTGGCTCCATTGATGCCGGGCTGAATAATTATGTAGCTACCCACTACAAAGCCCACCACATGAGCTGGCTTCACTGCTTCTGGGGTGTAGGCGCTATGCTTGGGCCCATTATAATGTCGCGTTATATTGCTGCGGGTGATTCCTGGCGGCAAGGATATTTGACGGTCAGCCTGATTCAGTTCGTGCTGGTTATACTGCTGTTCATTGCCCTACCGCTCTGGAAGCGGGCAGAACCGACAGGTGAATCAATGGCAGCAGCAACAGATGTTCAGCAGGAAGTCATCTCGCCGCAGATTCCTGTAGCAGGTATACTGCGCATCAAGGGTGTGAAGCTGGCGCTGGTTACCTTTCTTTTTTACTGCGGGGTAGAAGCGACGCTTGGACTCTGGGGCAGCAGCTTTTTGGTCAATGAGAAGGGACTGTCAGCAGCAACGGCTGCTGGCTGGGTATCTCTCTATTATGGGGGGATAACAGTGGGCAGACTGGTCACCGGTTTTGTCACTTTCAGATTTAATAACCGCCAGCTTATTCGTACCGGTATATTGATCTCGATGCTGGGTGCACTGCTGCTGTTACTGCCATTGCCGGCTGTATATTCCCTGTTTGGATTTATTCTTGTGGGACTTGGCTCGGCGCCGATATTTCCGTGCATGCTCCATGAGACACCTACCCGCTTCGGGAAGGAACATTCCCAAAGAATTATGGGCTATCAAATGGCTATGGCGTATACAGGAGGTGCATTTCTGCCGCCGTTATTGGGATGGATTGCCGCCCGCAGCTCGTTTGTGATTCTTCCGTTCATCCTTGTGGGATATATTGTTATAATGCTTATCAGCTCAGAGAAGATCAATGTTGTAATGAATAAGCGGAAAGATGAGGTCTCTATATGAGTAGAACAGTGGATTGGCTGAGTGGAGATTGGAGCAATCATCCAGTCTCGGCTGAGGTACAGGATGGAGTATTCGTTGTAACAGCAGCAGAGGGCAGCGATTATTGGGAAAAAACAATGTACGGGTTCCAGCATGTCAATGGGCACGCGCTCCTGGCTCCCTGGGAGGACAGTGATGCTGTTGAGGTCAGCTTTTCACTGCATGGGTTTACAGAGCTGTATGATCAGGCAGGGATCATGCTGTGGCTCAGTCCTGAGGTTTGGATCAAAGCCGGAATAGAGCTGAACGACGGTGTACCTCATATCGGTGCGGTTGTGACCGACGTTTATTCCGATTGGTCGCTGTCACCTGTAGCGGAATGGGCTGGAGAGGTGGTTACGGTCCGGGCCTCACGGATGAATGATGCGGTAGTCATCAGAGCCAGAACAGAGAATCATCCTTGGCGGACGATCCGGGTGGCGCGTTTTCCATATGAGACTGGGAAAAAGGCAGGTCCGTTTGTCTGCGCCCCCACCCGTTCCGGACTTAAGGTAACGTTCTTGCGTTGGGTGAACACGGCGCCAGATACGGATATTCACGCAGACCCTCCCGAAGAGTAAGAGAAGTCGCAACATTGTGCCAAAGCTGGTTCATAAACAGCCCGCCTGTAAAAGAGTGGTAAGCCACCCTGTATACATGCGGGTTGTTTGTCATGACGTATGGAACTGGTCTCTACGAACGTTTATAGATCTCCCGCATAACATGTCTTAGCTCCGGGATGATCAGCCGCTCCATAGCGAGCTTGATCGCACCAGTTGAACCGGGCATGGAGAAGACTGCTGTGCTGCCGATGGTACCGGCAATCGCCCGGCTGAGGATAGCTGCGGAGCCGATGTCTTCGGTGAAGCTGAGCAGCCGGAAGATCTCTCCGAAGCCAGGGAGTGTTTTGTCCAGTAAGGAAGCCACAGCCTCATAAGTGGTATCCCGGGGGGAGATTCCCGTTCCACCGGTCAAGAGCACGGCTTCGATGCCTGAGTGAACGGAGCTTTTATAGACCAGCTCGCGGATATCTTCATAATCGTCCTTCACGATCGTACTGCCAATGACCACATATCCTGATTCTTCGAGCATAGTTCTGATCAGCGCGCCTCCGGTATCGGTTTCCGGTGTGCGGGTGTCCGAGACCGTTATGACATAACAGGTCACACTTTGGGGCGCTTCGCGCCGGTGTTCATCAACGGATGACAAGCGGACCAACTCCTTCTTCATCAATTTATCAATTTATTCCCCATGATAGGGGATTAACGTGGCAAAGACAAGTTGGAGGAGTAGGGCCGATAATGGACCTTATACTTCAGCTGTCGCCTTGCACCGTAAAGACACTTGTAGTACACTCGCTACCATAACGGAATTTTGTCAGGGAGAGATGAAACATGGAACAGGCTATGCCGGTTTATATATTGTCAGGATTTCTGGGAAGCGGCAAAACAACATTACTGCAGCGCCTATTGGACCACTGGAAGGGCCTGGGGCTCAAACCCGCGGTAGTGATGAACGAGCTGGGTGAGGTGAATCTGGACGGGCTGCTGGTCGAGCAGTCGGTTCCGATGGCGGAGATGCTCGGCGGCTGTATCTGCTGCTCCATCCGCGGCGATCTCAGCACAGAGCTTGCTACGCTGATTAAAAAAGAGTCACCTGATGTGGTTGTCATTGAAGCGACCGGTGCAGCGAATCCGCTTGAGATTGTAGATGCAGTTACTGAAATCTCATTGTATCAATTGGTGGAGCTGAAAGGTCTGATTACCGTAGTGGATGCTGCACATCTGATTGAGCTGTACCGTTCCCAGCAAGGTGCGACTTACCGGTTGATGCAGGAACAGATCCGCTGCGCTTCAGTGCTGATTCTGAACAAGACCGACCGGGTGACGAAGGAGAAAGCGGAAGAGGTTACTGAGATTCTGCGCAAATGGAACGCTTATGCGGAAATCCTGCCTGCGGTCCGCTGTGCGCTTGAACCAGAAGAGCTGCTGGATGGTCTTGGCGGCATTCATACCGAAGCCCGTTTCGGGGAAGGCGAAGAGCTTCAGGATTCAGAGGATCAGGATCTTACAAGTAAGGATACTGAATGGACGGGTGCTTCACATTCTACCCATGACCATGTGATGGCGTATACCCACTATTTCAAACGCCCAGTGAACAGCGAGGAATTCGAACAGTTTGTCAAGGAACTCCCTAGGGATGTCTACCGTGCAAAAGGAATTGTTACCTTCAGTGATACCTCCAGCCGGTTTCTGTTCCAGTATGCCTACAGAGAGGCTGATTTCATGAAAATCACCCCTCAGGGTGAAGTGCCGGATGTGGCGGTATTCATCGGTGAGCACTTTTCTTCCAGTGACCTTCGTACCCGGCTTCTCCAGTTGGAGAAGCGCATTTTGGCTAGGCCCGCGGCTGTAAAGAGAAGCTTGTAGGGGAATTCCTCCCGGCAGGAGAATGGTTCGTTCCTATTCTTGCAGGTTAATACATAGGCATACCCTATAATAATTGCAGGAGGTAAAAGGCTATGACCCGAATTCAATATCAGGAGTGCATCGACGCTTGTATTCAAACTATGAATGCCTGTAACTATAGCTACGTCGCAAGCCTAAAAGAATACGATCTTGCCTCGCTTCGTGAGAGCATTAGACTGGACAGGGAGTTTGCGGATATTTGCTCATTCGCTGTCCAGGCCATGACCCGTCAAAGTCCGTTCGTTGCAGAAATTCTCCGCCTGTGCGCAGAAATTTGCGAACGTTGTGCGGATGAGAGCAGCAAGCATGTACATACCCATTGTCAGGGATGTATTGATTCCTGTCGTGCCACTGCAATCGCCTGCCGGTTGATCAGTGACGCAGTAGAGGTATATGCTTAATCCTGTTTCCAATCCCTTTATATAAGGTTCTAGCAGAAGTATTCCAAGACCAGAGGCTCCAGCAGTCCATACTGTGGGGTTCTGGTTTTTTGCTGTGATTATGAATCATTTGTCAGGTTTAAAAGGAAATCGAAGCCGCCCCGGCGAATTTATGGTTATGAAGAAAGTGAAGGGGAGGATAGCGGTATGTCTCTTGCCGATATCGGTACTAGCCAGCAGACGGACGGTCCAACGCCAATTATTGAGCTGATCCGGGCTACAAGGCTTTATGACCGGCGTGCTGTGTTGAGTGAGGTATCTTTGCTTGTGGAAGGTGGAGCGGCAACGGCCCTTATTGGCCGGAATGGTTCGGGAAAAAGCACACTGCTCTCCATTCTTGCCGGATTGACAAAGTTATCCTCCGGGACTATGGTGCGCAGCGGGCGCAGGATTGCCACGGGGTATGCCCCTGAAGCTTTTCCGGGGCTAAAGATGTCGGCAGAGCATTATTTACTCAGCATGGCCAGGATTGCGGGTCTTGCATTAGCTGAAGCAGAAGCCAGAATGGCAGAATTGCTGGAGATGTTTCATCTGGAAGAGTTTCGCAGACAGCGGATGGACGGGTTTTCCAAAGGAATGCTGCAAAAAGTGAACTTAATCCAAAGTCTGATCGCACACCCGCAGCTGCTGCTGCTCGACGAGCCGATGTCAGGACTTGATCTTCCCGCGCAGCATACACTGATCGGCCATCTGAAGGAGCTGAAGCGCAGCGGGACGGGGATTGTATTCTCCATCCATGAGCCGCAGACCATTGAAGCTCTGGCTGACAGCGTACATGTCCTGCATGCTGGCAGAACGGTTACAACCATCCATGGCCAAGAGGAAATGCGGGTGACACCCGCTGTTTACATAGTTTGCAAAGGCATTTCAGAGCAACGAAAAGCAGAGATTATGGACATGCCCGGGGTGATTTCCATACATCCACTGGATGGTACACCGGGAGATTATTTAGCAGCGACTCTAGAGATTGCAGCTGCAGATGATTATCTTCGCCACATCCTGCAGGCAGAAGGGTCAGTAGTATCTGTAGAACCTTGCGGCGGTTTGAGTGCTGGTGGTCTGGAGCAATGGATGGACCCCAAACCAGTCAAAGGGGGAACAGCGGGATGAGGTGGCTTGTTTTCTATATGCTTCGCAGCTATACTGCTTCACAGCGGTACTTCGGTCCTGCTGCTTTTACAGTTATCGCTGTGCTGCTCCTTTACTCCTATAAACCTAATCCCGTGATGAACAGCTATGCCGCCACATCCATTATCCTGTTTGTGGGCTCTGCCTGGTTAGGTCTAAGCTTGTTGAATCATGAGCATCCGGTGCAACGGCAGGTTTCAATCGTTCAAGCAAGGAGCAAACTCCGATATAACACCGGTACTCTCCTTACCTTAGGCGCGTTGATCTTGCTGCTTGACCTGCTGATTGTGGCGTATCCGGTGCTTACAGGACAATTTGATGAACCGGCAGGTCTATACAGGATAGTTATCGCATTCGCCGGGCATGCGCTCCTGGGATTGCTGGGTGTGACTATATCCTTGTACCTCCAGGCTTCCTGGGTAACCAAAACGAGTTATGCCGCGGGACTAATGCTTACAGTTGTAATTTTATCCATTGGCAGCCATAAGCTGAGTGAGCTCATTCCAGGTCCCTTCGTTTATATTCTGCTACCACCGGCATATCCGGTTATGGATGCCCTAATGAATGCGGATGATTTGCCCCTTATACATGTGCTGGGTGTTTTCATGCATGCACTGATCTATATCGTGCTGTTCACTGGATTCAATCTATACCGCTCCAGCCGTATGGATGACAGCAAAAGCTTATAATGATGTAAAATACTAGACAGAAAGAGGAACGGGAGGAAAGATGAAGGATACACACATACCGGAGAGTGAACAATCCAAAGAGCTATTTGCTTATTTCGGCCTGGCTGTCTACTACTGCCAGGCACTGGAGCAGCAGTTAACTAACCTGCTGCTCCTAACGAAGCTGTCTCAGGGAGAAACGCCTACAGAAGCAGATCTTGCAGAACTGTATCAGCGCAAGCTCAGCAATTCACTCGGCCAGCTCATCAAAGAAATCCAGCATCACTTCCCTTTTTCGGAAGAGGAAACCAACCAGCTTCAGGCTGTATGGAAGCAGCGTAATCATATTGTACACGACTATTTCAAAGAGCGAATTCAGGAGACCTTCACACCTGCGGGCAGAGCGCATATGATTCGTGAACTGAAGCGTTTCAAGAATAAAGCCAGGAGGCTTGAGATCAAACTGCAGGGCTACTGCACTGAAATGTATAGCAAACTGGGTCTTGAAGAAGAAAATCTGATTTGAATAGTTGAATTATTGTTGAAAGCGGGATTCCAGAGCCTGAAGCCCATTGCTCACCGCCACTCCGGGAGCGAACCGGATCGACGAGGCCCGTGTGCATTCTGCAAGCGACTCTAAAGCTGATGTAAGCGCGGGGATCATCTCCGCGCTTAAGCCCGTATCCGGTTCCCACCACCAGCGCAAAATGTTCAGTACACCGTTTTTCTTGTCCACCACCGGTTCAAAGCGCGCAATGAAACGGTCTCCATAAAGCAGTGGCAGCACATAATAACCGTACTCTCGTTCAGCGACAGGTTTGTATACTTCCCAGCGGTAAGTGAATCCGAATAATTGCTTGATCAGTTCTCTGTCCCAGAGCAGATTGTCGAGCGGAGCTAGTGCGGCGGCGAAATCAACGCCGGCTTCGTTATGATTAAGGGTACCGCCGTTCGCCAATATCTCTTCCAATACATGGGCATCTGAGGTCCGCATGTATAGCGGAAGTTTCAGGCCATCGACGCGAACTTCGCGGAGGGAGTCCCTTTGCAGCAACCGATTAATTGCGGCTGTCCGTTCCTTGCTCTTCAAGCCTGCAATTCCCAGCCAGCCGTCGCCGGATTTGTTCCACTGCAGGCCGATGCTGCCTATCCTGCGCAGCACATACCAGTCATAATGCTGCTCAGACGTCACGTTGGGATCCTCGGTGCTGAGCAGATGCTCAGGCAGTAATTTCGCCGTGAAATCATAATAGCGGCGAGTGTGTACGCGGTGATGAACGGATATTTCACCCCAGAAATACATGCTCTCCATCGCCGCACGGGATAGCCGTGCCGGTGCCCAGGCCCAATCAATCTTGTCCTTGCTCTCCAGCTCGAGTGACGAGAGGGGGCCGCGCCGGATCAGCTCTTCCCGTACATGTGACACCATAGCTCCAAGTGCCTCATTACCCTGATAACGTTCTGCTGCCATATCTCTGCGGCGCTGAAAGTACGGCCAGTCCTCCGTGCAGTAGATCGACATATTCTTGTCCCAGCCGTCGACCAGCAGTCTGTCCTTATAGAGCAGCTCCGAAGCAAGCTCCGGGACGAAACCCGGAATCCGCGCCTGGAGCACAAGCTCATGATTATGAACGGCAATTCGGAGCGGATCATATTGAATGCAGCCCACATGGCGGACGAAGTCGTAAATGGCAGCCTTACCCTGAGGTGAGCCGCCGGAGACGAGCCGTTGATGCTGAAGCAGGAACTGCCGGGCTTGCCGTTTGCTGAGCGAATATGTGATCACTGTTTCCACCCCGTTCTTATGTATTGTTTTCATTATACGGAACAAATGTTCTCTGCACAAGCATACAAAAGCCCCTGATGCCAAAGGTCTGCATCAGGGGCTGATTGTGGTATGGGCTCCATCCTAGAGAACGATGCCGTACTGTTACACTTGTTTTATGGATGGCTGTAAGACGGCTTCTAACCGATGATCCGGAGCGGGAGCCGGAAGCTCCGAGCCTCCGCCAGCACCGAGTTGCAGCTGATACATGCGGAAGTATCTTCCGCCGAGGGCCATTAATTCATCATGGCTGCCGCGCTCTACGATCTCTCCACGGTGCAGAACGAGAATCTGGTCCGCACTGCGGATGGTGGAGAGGCGGTGGGCAATGATGAAGGTAGTGCGGCCCTTCTTGAGTACCTCGAGCGCTTCCTGAATCAGGCTCTCTGTTTCCGTGTCGATATTGGAGGTGGCTTCATCCAGGATCAGAATTGCCGGATCAAAGGATAACGCTCTGGCGAACGAAATCAGCTGGCGCTGGCCTGCCGACAAGGTACTGCCTTTCTCGACCACCGGCTCGTCGAAGCCTTGAGGCAAATGGGCCAGCAGTTTATCTGCACCCACTTCGCGCAGTGCCCGTTCCACACGTTCACGTGAAATTCGCTCATCTCCAAGACTTACATTTGAAGCGATGGTGCCGGTGAAGAGGTAAGGGTCTTGCAATACAATACCCATGTGACTGCGCAGCCACTGCTTCGGTATGCCTTTAACCTCCTCACCGTCAATCGTAATGGTGCCGCGCTGCGGATCGTAAAAGCGGAACAGTAAGTTGATGATCGAGCTTTTGCCGGATCCGGTATGGCCTACAAGGGCCACAGTCTCGCCGGGACGTGCTTCGAAGGAGATGTCCTTCAGGACGAAGTCTTTTTTATAGGCAAAAGAGACATCCTTGAATACTACATTACCTTTGTAACGCGGCATACTTCCATCGGTGACCGGTTCACCGGGTTCGTCCATCAGCGTAAACACCCGGCCCGCAGAAACCATGGAGCTGTCAAGGTTGGCAAGCTGGTTGACCATCCCGGTAATCGGCTGAAACATCCGTCCGAGCACATCGACGAACGCATACAGCACACCGAGTGACACAAAGGTAGAACCGCCCAGACTACCAAAGCCGAAGTACCACAGGACGAGCACAAAGGAGAGGCTGCGCAGTGAATTCACCAGATTGTGGGACGTAAAGGCGTTCAGATTCAGCATTTTGTTCTGATATTTCAAATAATCGTCATTGAGTTTCTCAAATTCTTCCTTACTCTGCTTCTGGCGGCGGAAGATACGGATAATTGACATCCCCTGAATCGATTCATTGATAATGGCGTTAATCTCACTAAGGCGTGATCGGATAATGGTATTATATTTGGTGGCAACCTTGCGGTACAGAATGATCCAGAGAACCACGATCGGCACGATGAACAAGCTCACCAGGCCAAGACGGATATCCAACAGGAACAGGGCTACATACACGCCTAGGATATTAATAATCCCTGTGCTGAAGTTTGACAGTACGGCGATGAACAAATCTTTTACCGCTTCCGTATCATTTGTCACCCGGGACACGACTTTGCCGGCAGGCAAGTTGTCAAAAAAGTAAACCGGCAGCCGCTGGATGTGCGCATACACATCGGTCCGCAGCTTGCGGATCACCTGATTGGCCGAGGATTGCAGCCAGTAGGTTTTGCCGAATTCTGCAAAGATCGAAATCACCAGGAACAGGGCATACAAGCCTACAAGTTCGTAGATTCCAGGAAGTTCGGGTTTGTAAAAGGAAAACAGTTCGTCCGCCGACAGCTTCACAGCCGGGTAGACAACTTCAGAATCTCCACGCTTGATATATAGTGAGCCATCACGGTAGGTCCGCTCGCCGTCAGGCTGCGCTACCGGTTCGTTGATGAAATAGAAGGCTCTGCCTTCCTGAAGCAGGCGGACCTCCGGGCCTTTGGCCTCACCCGGTGCAAAACGGTCACTGCGTTTGTAGTAGATGTTGTTATATTCAGCTGCTTCCTCGGATGAAGGGGTCTGGAAGTAGGGCTTCTCGATGCCCAGCATATGATTATCGATCATGCTCTTGGCGATAAATGGGCCAGCGAGCTCGGCCGCCACTCCGATGGTAAGCAGCAATAGGGCTGCGATAAACGTCTTTTTGGCAGTTAAAGCATACTGCAGCAGGCGTTTGCCTGTACTCTGTGTCAACGGTGACACCTCCTAAAAGTTTTGTAAGCGTATCTTCATGGATTTCACTGCGTACAAAACTCGGCTTCGTAAGCATACGCTTAAGTTTTGTTACTATTGCACCTTGGATGGATAGAACCCATTATTCATTGGTCAGGTTGTTCTCTACCTGCTGCCGGTCGAATTGCTCACGGTACCAGCCGTTCATGTCCAGCAGTTCTTGATGGGTCCCGCGCTCGGTAATCTGTCCATTATCCAGCACGACAATCAAGTCAGCATGCTCAATAGCGGACAGGCGGTGCGTCGAGATTAATGTAGTTTTACCAGCCCGTTCCTCACGGATGTTCTCAATAATTTTGGCTTCAGTCCGTGCGTCAACGGCGGACAGTGCGTCATCCAGAATCAGAATGTCAGGATTGGCAATAAAAGCTCTGGAGATCGATACCCGCTGCTTCTGGCCCCCGGAGAGGGAGACACCGCGTTCACCGACCAAGGTATCCAGACCGTCGGATAAGGTACCGAGATCGTTCTGGAATGCTGCTGCTGTGATCGCATCCATAATGCGGTCATCGCTGGCTCCGTGGTGACCGAACTGGATGTTCTCGCGCACGGATTTGGAGAATAGAATCTGTTCCTGCGGTACATACCCCATCCAGCTGTGGAGCTGATCCAAGGCGATTTGCCCTATTGGCACATCCGAAATCAGAATTTCTCCTTGGCCTGTCGGATATTCATGCAGCAGCTGCTTGAGCAAGGTGGATTTCCCACTCCCGGTACGGCCGACTACGCCGAGGGTCTGGCCTTGGGTGAGGGAGAAGCTGACCCCGCTCAGATTATCGATCGTTGAAGAGGGATAACGGAAGGTTACGTCCTTCATTTCAATAGTGGCTGGCTCAGCAACAGAAACCGGTTGGGCAATATCCTGCACATCTGGTTTTGAATTCAACGTTTCGTCGATCCGTTCCAGTGAAGCGCCGCCGCGCTGCATAATGTTGATCAGCTCACCAATGGCGAACATCGGCCAGACGATCATCCCGAGATACATATTGAAGGAGACCAGGTCTCCCAAGGTAATTTGGTTGCGGAAAACAAGATAAATTCCATAAGTAAGAGCGATAATGTAACTGAGTCCGACGCACAGCCGGATGGTTGGCTCAAAGAAGGAATCAACCCGCGCTACGGCCATATTCTTGTGGTAGACATCTTCCGTAATGTCGCTAAAACGCTTCTCGTCATGCCGTTCCTGTACATAAGCGCGGATGACGCGAATACCGGATACTGACTCCAGCACCTGATCGTTCATATCTCCGAAAGCATCCTGCGCCAGACTGTAGCGGTCATGAATGGCTTTTCCGTAGAAGATCATAGCGATCGCAATAAGCGGCAGCGGCAGTACAGCCGCAAGGGTCAGCTTCCAGCTAACCAGGAAACCCATGGCGAGGAGCACGACAGTAAGGAAGATGGTGGAATCGACGAGTGTAAGCATCCCGAAGCCAACGGTTGCCGAGACAGCCCGGATATCATTGGTGGCACGGGCCATCAGATCACCCGTACGGTTGCGTTCAAAGAACGAAGGAGTCATGGTCATCAGATGATTCATGAAGCGGGAGCGCAGAAGGCGCTCTACCAGGTTGGACCCTCCGAAAAGCTTGTGCATCCATATGTAGGTGATCCAATAGATAATCAGCAGCATGAGAACAATCATGCCAATGTACTTCATGAGTGAACTTGCGGTGATTGAACCGCTGACAATGTCATCAATGGCGTTGCCCAGCAGGCGGGGGGGCAGAAGCTCCAGAACACCGGCTACAATCAGTAAAATGAGTCCAATAGCATAGCGTTTTTTTTCACGGCGGAAAAACCAGCCGAGATTGCGGAGAACGGAGAACAAGGGAAATCCCTTCCTTTCGTGTTGAAATGATTGTCGGCTTTTAAGAAACGCTCAAGACGGTGGTGATTAATGAAAGTGGCAACTCTTACCAGCATACAAAAAGGCATACCATCCGGTAACGGATGATATGCCTGTAATTTACATCAGCTATCATGTCCACGGTGCTGTAATGCAGCACAGAGACATGGAAGAGACTTGCCTAATTTGATTTCACACGCTACGCATAACGCGCATGAATCTCAGGAGGTTTCCACTGCTGGGGCTGCTTCGGTATTCAGTTGTGTATGCGTGCCGACAATAGTGAGGAAATATACAGGTACAAGGTTAAACACCGCGCTCACCCCTTTCATTAATTTTGGTAATAACTTGAAGACGATTCGTTATGTTCAGAGTTTATCACCCGGCCTGAAGAATTGTCAAATGTAATTTTGAATAAATTTCGAATAAGCTGTAGAATGATATCCGCTTAAATGATTTGGAATATAGTCATAATTTCAGTATGATTAGTATATACAGGAGGTGCTTACACAGATGAAGATGGAAGTCAGCAAAGACGCCGCCGCCTGGTTCAAGCGGGAACTTTTACTGCGGGACGGGGCTTACATCCGTTTATTTCCCCGCTACAGCTCGGGAGGAGGACTACATCCAGGCTTCTCGCTGGGAATTGCGGATGAGCCTCCAGGTCGTCCTGCTGTGCAGACGGATCAGGCGGGAATTATTTTTTATATGGAAGAGCAGGATCTTTGGTATATGGAGGGTTATAGCCTGGCCATTGTGTATTCGGAAGCCGAGGATGATATTGAGTATGTGTATAAACCTGAGGCGGTAGCCGGGGTTCAGAACGAATGATGCAGCGGGATGCTGATATGGACAAAAAGCCCTTGCCAAAAGGCAGGGCTTTTTGTGCGGTGGCTAGAGCGGGATTGCGCACGCTGCATGAGCGGGAAGAGCCTAGTGCGAGCTGCGGAAGGTTTCTTCCTCCATGGCAAAATCAAAATCATCAATATCAAACACCTGAACAGGGACACCACCTTCAATAATGCGCTGAATCAGCTCGAATTGATCGGTTAGAATCGGCACTTTCTCCCTCTGAGAGGTCAGCAGCAGCTCCGTTTCAATCGGATCGAACGCTTCTCCATACGTGGCGTTATCGACACTGTTGATAATAGTGATCTGTGCGTGGCTGCCCAGCAGGATGCCGGAGCTTTTGGCCCAGGGAATGTTCAGGCAGCGGTTGATTTTTTTGGAATTCAGCGGCTCCTCGAAATAAGCAATAAGTTCGCGGATTTTGAGCTTCACATGCTGGTCATCCTCTGCATGGCTCATCAGAGGTTCGTCGCTGTCCCGCAGTTCGTATAATTCCATTACGGTAGTGTAAGGCACTATATATTCTACGGGGCTCCGCGGAATGAGAAGCTGGCCGTAAATCGCCATCATGACGGCTTCGGTCACAAATTGTCTGGACATCGTTATCCTCCTGAAGTTCGGGTACTGCTATTTAGAGTTGAACGCGTACCTATGGACTTAAAAATATAAAAACACTGTGGAACGAAAATGTCAACAGTACCCAATCAACACGGTAAAGAGAAAGGACGCTACTTTTTGTGAAGCAATGGAAATCTTATTATACTTTTGTACGGCCCTACATGAAATGGATTGTCCTTACCCTGTTCATCGGCATGATCAAATTCAGTATTCCGCTTACCCTGCCGCTCATCCTCAAATATGTGGTCGATGACCTGCTGAACAATCCGGCACTCTCTGTTGCGGCGAGGGTATCGAAGCTGATGACTATACTTGGGGGCTCACTTGTGCTGTTCGTAATTATCCGGGGTCCAGTGGAGTATTACCGCCAGTATTTTGCCCAGCTGATTACCAGCAGAGTGTTGTTCGACATGCGCAACAGACTGTACGGACATCTGCAGCGGCTCTCGCTTCGTTATTATCAGAATACTAAAGTCGGCGAAGCGATCTCCAGATTTATCAATGACGTTGAGCAAAGTAAAAATCTTGTTGAGGTCGGCATGATGAATGTCTGGCTGGATATGTTCACACTGGTGTTCGCCCTGGCCTTTATGTTCTATTTGAATCCGGTGCTGGCCCTCGTATCGATTGCTATACTGCCGCTGTATGGCATTGCAGTGAACACGCTTTACAAGCGTCTCAAGCTGTTGACCAAGGACCGTTCCCAGGCGCTTGCCGCGATACAAGGGTATTTGCATGAACGGATTCAAGGGATTGCGATTATCCGCAGCTTCACTATGGAGAAGGTGGACAAGAAGCAGTTCGAAGACATCAACGGCAAGTTTCTGGAAAAGGCCATGGCCCAGACGCGCTGGAATGCTGTAACCTTCGCCATCATCAACACCCTTACGGATATCGCACCGCTGCTGGTGATCGGATACGGGGGGTATCAGGTTATTCACGGGAATTTGTCGCTCGGGACCTTTGTGGCGTTCTTCGGCTATCTGGACCGGATGTACGCGCCTCTGCGTCGTCTGATCAATTCCTCAACCGTGCTGACCCAAGCGTCCGCATCACTGGAGCGGGTAATGGAGCTTCTGGATGAGCCGTATGATATTATCGACGAACCAGGTGCCAAGCCGCTGGTGGCGCCGTCGGGAGCCATAGAGTTCCGGAAGGTGTGGTTCAAATACAACGATGAGAATGACTGGGTACTGAAAAATATTGAACTTCGCATCGATCCGGGACAGACAGTGGCTTTTGTCGGGATGAGCGGAGGAGGGAAATCCTCACTGATCAGTCTAATCCCGCGATTCTATGATATTACGGAAGGCAGTCTGTGCATGGACGGTCAGGATGTCAGGAGTCTGACACAGGAGAGCTTGCGGCGGACCGTCGGGATGGTGCTCCAGGATAACTTCCTTTTCAGCGGCTCGGTGCGGGATAACATCCTTTTTGGCAATCCCGTAGCGGGAGAGCAGGAGATTGTCGCGGCTGCACGGGCTGCGAATGCTCATGATTTCATTATGCAGCTGCCGGATGGGTATGACACAGAGGTG
Organism: Paenibacillus sp. P3E; assembly: GCF_001909045.1. Lineage (NCBI taxonomy): Bacteria > Bacillati > Bacillota > Bacilli > Caryophanales > Paenibacillaceae > Paenibacillus > Paenibacillus sp. P3E. The sequence goes on from NZ_LVWH01000191.1 coordinate 39,642, forward strand.
GGAGAACGCGGAGTGAAGCTATCCGGTGGACAGAAGCAGCGCGTCTCTATCGCACGTGTTTTCCTGAAAGATCCCAAAGTGTTGATTCTTGACGAGGCCACTTCAGCACTTGATTTGGAATCCGAGCATCTGATCCAGCAGGCGCTGCAATCACTGGCTTCGGAGCGTACCACATTAATTGTGGCTCATAGACTATCTACGATCACCCATGCGGATCAGATCGTCGTTTTGGAGAATGGGGAAATTACCGAACGGGGAACTCATGAGGAACTTATGGCGCTGGACGGAAGTTATGCCCGGCTGTTCAATGTACAGAGGTTGGATGCTTAAGATGGTGTGAGTCAAGATCAAGCGGTCCCTAAAGGGGCCGTTTTTTTGTGAACTTGAACCTTCCAGCAAAACCGTTGCATATCGATTTAAGTTACAGTATACTGTAACCAACACACTCGAGTGTAACTTGTTGCGATAAGGCGATTTATAACGGGAGATGAACCTGATGAATGTGTACACAGGTAAGCAATTGGCTGATATTCTCCAGCAGGAGGATGCGGATATAAATTTAAGAACGGTCCGGTATTATACTCAGATAGGGATGCTGCCGCCCCTGGAACTAGTGGGGAATAAAAGAGTATATACCGAAAGACACTTGGAATCTTTGCGGGCGATTCTGACCTTATCCAAGAGCGGGGAGTCCCTGGCGGATATTCAAATGAAGCTGTCTGCGCTCACTGCCGAGGAAGTTGCCAGCATCGGTGCCCGGCTAAGGTTCTACCAGCCGGAGCACATTCTGCAGCACGAGACGCTGGTGATTAACGAAGATGTAATGCTCACGGTAAGTCCGCAGATCACACCGCAACTGAAATCAGAGATGATTGAGGCTGTGACCCGGCTGCTGAAAGGAGAGAACAAACAATGATTGAAAATTCACTTCCGCTGGAGATACGCTTCGCCAAGTCTTTTCTTGAGCATGAAGAAGGAATGAATCATCTGTGGATCCGGCTGGCACCCTTAACCGGTGTGAAACATGCAGAAGTCCGGCTGCAGCTTCCCAAGGGGATCTACTGGACTGGAGCTGCCGGAGAATACCCTGTGGGTGCAGACCGTCAAATTATCCTTGAGTCCCTGCAATCACCAAGCGAGTTATTGCTGGAGATTTATACATTACAGCCGATTGGCTGCGGATGGACAGAGCTAATAATAACGGTGTCCTGTGTGGAGGAAAGTGGCGAGGAACGGGAATATTCACTCCCTGTTCCTCTCATGATCTCAAATGAAGAAGAGGCGGGTCTGCCCCTTATGGATGATGAGATCGTCCAAAAAGTAAAAGAGCATTATCCGCATAACCCTAAGCATCCTGATCATTATGGGAACAAAGAGCTGCTCGATTGCACACCCGGAAGGCAAATCCGTTACGATTCTCATTACCAGTCGGAATTGGAGAAGAAGTACAGGATTGAAGGATAGCATTAATCTAAAAAAGGCTGCGGGCGCATTGAGCGAACCTGCAGCTTTTTGGTATTTGCGTTGTAAATGATTAGCCTCTTCCGATCAGCAGCGACAAAATCCCGGCAGCGATCAGCGGTCCTACGGGAACTCCTTTGAATAAAGCTACTCCGAGGACGGTCCCGATCAAAAGACCGGCAACAATTGTAGGCTGACTGCCCATCAGCAGAGCGCCCCGGCCTCCAAGATAGGCCACCAGGATGCCGACAGCGATTGCCGCAAGCGACTTCCAATGCAGAAAGGAGTGCCAAATGGTGTCCAGCGAGATTTTCCCGCTGGCCAGTGGAGTCATCACACCGATCGTCAAGACGATAATCCCAACCGTCAGACCGTACTTTTCCAGCCAGGGAAAAGTCTGTTGAAGTCCAAGCACCCTCAGCAGCAGCAGAACAACCATTGCGATAGTAATAGGTGAATTTTTACTGATAATGCCCAGTGCTGCAAAACCGAGAAGTAGTAAAGAGGTTATATCCATAGCAGGCGGCACACTCCTTTTTTTCTAATATGCCCAATGCTTTAACAACCATTTAGATCGAGCTATGCGTATTTTTATGAGGTGGAACTTACTTGGCCAGACGTTTGGAGACGATATGATCCGCGATCAACTGACCGTGCCCGCGCCCGGTTTCGATGAATACCTCATTGGCATTGCGTCCGGAGGCAATGACCCCTGCGATGTAAAGTCCGGGTACATTACTCTCCATGGTAGAGGGATTAAAGGCCGGTTTATCTTGGCTATCGTCCATGCTTACTCCAGCGGAGGAGAGTAACGTCCTGCTGGGTCTAAATCCTGTTAAGGCCAGCACAAAGTCATTATCCAGTTCAGTTACATCGCCGCTGTGGCTGGTGATGATTACCGATCCTGGTGTAATTTCAGTCACCCGTGACTCGACATGCAGAATAATCTTCTCCTTCAGAACCATGCTCTCGAAGATCGGACGAACCCAGGGCTTAATATTCTCAGAAATGCTAGCTCCCCGGTAGACCATATCCACCTCGGCTCCAACGCGTACGAGCTCCAGTGCAGCATCTACAGCAGAATTGCTGCCGCCGATTACGGTTACCTTCATCCCCGTATAGGGATGGGCTTCGCCGAAATAATGGGTGACCTTGGGAAGCTCCTCTCCCGGAATTCCAATCAGGTTCGGCTGGTCAAAATATCCTGTAGAGATCACTATGTTGGCAGCCGTGCGGGTATGAGCTTCTCCCCGTTTGTTGCGGGTATGTACGGCAAAGGTCCCATCTTCCAATGGCTGAACGGACAAGGCTTCCTCGTAAGCGGCAATTTCCAGACCATGCTGTTCCGCAGCACGCCGGTAGTAGACCAGTGCTTCATGGCGGAAAGGTTTGTCATTGGGTGAGGTGAAAGGAACATTTCCGATTTCCAGCAGCGCAGTGGTGCTGAAGAATTGCATGTTGGTCGGATAGAGATAGATGGAGTGGACAATGAAATTCTTTTCGATGATCAGGCTGGACAATCCTTGGTGCTGGCATTCAATAGCAGCGGATAATCCGCATGGACCTGCTCCGATTATGATGACATCTTTCATTAAGCTTCAAGCCTCCCGAATAATAACTTGCTTTTTCTATAAAGCGTACCCTAAATTTAAAATTTTCGCCATTCTTCCCGTAAATCCGGGTGATAGCACTTGCTCCAGTCCATGGAATGCGATATAATTAGATATATATCTAAAC
>NZ_LVWH01000192.1:0-40903 GCF_001909045.1 Paenibacillus sp. P3E
TTGTGAAAATATGCACAAGGGGGCAAGATTCAACATGAAAAAGAAAGCAGCCGCTGCTCTTATTCTCATTCTTTCTGTTATGCTGGTGATCGCGGGATGCGGCAACAACGGCAACAGCAACAACGCTGAGAGCAAGAGTAAGAACACTGAGACCAAAAAAGAAACAGAAGCAGTTTCAGGGGCATCTGAAGCAAGTTATACTCCGTACGATCAATTAAAAGATAAATACGATATCATTATTGTGGGTGCGGGTGGTGCCGGCATGTCGGCAGCGCTTGAGGCCAAGGCTAAAGGCCTGAATCCGGTTATCCTTGAAAAGATGCCGGTAGCTGGCGGCAATACGTCCAAATCCTCTTCCGGAATGAATGCTTCGCAGACGAAGTTCCAGAAAGAGCAAGGCATTGAAGACAGCAATGATTTATTTTATGAAGAGACCCTAAAGGGCGGTCATGGTACCAATGACAAAGAGATGCTTCGTTTCTTCGTTGACAATTCCGCGAGTGCGATCGACTGGCTGGATTCCATTGGAATCCGTTTGAACAACATCACAATTACCGGTGGTATGAAGGAAAAGCGCACACACCGTCCTGAAGACGGTTCGGCAGTAGGGCAATACCTGGTCAAAGGTTTGGTGAAAAACGTACAAGAAAAAGGCATTCCATTGTTCGTGAATGCTGATGTTAAGGAAATTACCGAAAAAGACGGTAAGGTTAATGGAGTCAAGGTTCTCTTTAACCAGGCCGATGAAAAAACAATAACAGGTTCTGCTGTGATTGTGACAACCGGCGGTTTTGGAGCCAATAAAGAAATGATTGCAGAGGTTAGACCGGATTTGGAAGGGTTGGTAACAACCAACCAGATCGGCAGCACCGGCGACGGGATTAAGATGATTGAGAAACTCGGCGGTACAACCGTCGATATGGATCAAATCCAGGTTCACCCGACAGTACAGCAGGAGAAATCCTATCTGATCGGGGAAGCCGTTCGCGGGGAAGGCGCTCTGCTCGTCTCCAGTGAAGGCAAACGGTTTGTTAACGAAATGGATACCCGGGATCATGTCACCGCAGCCATTAATAAGCTTCCTGAAAAGGCTGCGATCCTTGTCTTTGATTCCGGTGTCAGATCCCGTGTCAAAGCGATTGAACAGTATGATAAAATGGGATTTGTTCTTAAGGGTGATTCCATCGAAGCCTTGGCTAAAGAAATGGGTGTTCCTGCAGATCAGCTGAAGACAACCGTAGACACATGGAACACTGCGGTGAAGAATAAAAAGGATGCCGAATTCGGCAGAACTACCGGTATGGATCACGACCTGTCCGGTGCGCCATTCTACGCAATCAAAATTGGCCCTGGGATCCACTACACCATGGGCGGTGTGAAGATTAATACGAACACAGAAGTGCTTAATAAAGAAGGTCAACCAATCACAGGTCTGTTCGCGGCTGGTGAAGTGGTGGGCGGACTGCACGGTCAAAACCGGATCGGCGGCAACTCTGTAGCAGAAATTATTATTTTCGGACGTCAAGCAGGAATTAAGTCGGCTGAATTCGTACAAGCACAATAGCAGATCAGTTTTTTACCTGGAGGGTCGTCCCGGAAGCCGCGAAATGGCTGCCTGGGACGGCCTTTTTGGTGAGCTGGATTATGGTTGGACGCCCGCGAACGGAACGCAAGGAACAGTCCCTTAGGATACCGGAGAAGGTTTGGTTGTCCGGGTGAGAGAAAATAGTTCAAGCTCCGGCCGGGCTGTTCCTGCCAGGGTGTCGGACAGCAGTTCTGCAGCGATCATGCTATAGACCGTTCCATTCCCCCCGTATCCTTCGATGAAGTAACAATGGGGGTACTCTGGATGAGGACCAATAAAAGGCAGCCCGTCACGTGAGGTTCCGAATACACCACCCCATGAGAACTCCGCTTCTACTCCTTTGATCTCCGGAAAAAGTGCTTCAAGCTCTTCAAGCAGCCTCTGGCTCTGGGACAACACTCTGGTTTCCCTCTCCAAGGGACCCGTTAACTGTTCGTCCTTGCCTCCTGCAATGATGCGTCCATCAATAGTCGTGCGGAAATACAAATAAGGCCGGGCCGTTTCCCAGATCATGCTCTGCTCATGCCATTTGGGGAATTTCTTCAAGGGCCGGGTCATGATCGCGTAAGTGTTAATCAGCTCGGCTCCCCGGTCTTTTTTCATCTCCTGAGTTTCATAACCCATCGCAAAAATAACTTTTTTGGCGGAAATCCGGCCTTGCTCTGTGTAGCAGGTGACCCCGTCTGTACCGAACTCCCAATGGCGGGCCTTCGTATGTTCGTATACCCGGACACCACTTGCGTGGGCCTTATGAATCAGGCTGTGAAGCATACGGAATGGATTGGTATCCGCATCGCCTTTGGAGTAGAGTGCCGCAGGCTTGGAAAAAGAGTAATGTGCCTTAATCTTGTCTTCCTCCCAGAATTCTGCGTCGAAACCATGTGCCGCCAGATTTTCATACTCCAGCCTTAATGGAGCAACATCCTCCGGGAAGCTGGCATATAACAGGCTGCTTCTGGGAATAATGTGCGGATCAATATCCAGCTTGCCCGGGAGTTCCAGGATTTTACCGACAGCTTCCCGGCATAACTTGTAGAATAATAAGCCTTCCTCTGCTCCAAAAGTATTTATGCAGGAGGTAAGTGATTTGTCATTTGCCACCTGCAGCAAGCCTGTATTGGCGTGCGTGCTGCCGTGACCTACAGCCCTTTTATCAATCAATACAGTACTCGCTCCGCTTCTGGACAAACGGTATGAAGCCATTGCCCCTCCCATTCCCCCGCCTACGATCAGACAATCGCATGTGATATTCCCATCCAGCACAGGATATACAGGAAAATGGGGCAAAGTTCTCTCCCAGGGCGTCTTCCCGCTGAGTAATTCCATCTGTTGATCTCCCCTTTATGAGATTCCGATAAGGTATTATTGGTCGCTGTTCAGGCTCTCATACATCATTGAGGTCTTCTTTACGTGTAGGGAGCTGTGCTTTTTGGCACATATTTAGTTTCTATCCGCAGCATACTAATACGGCTTGAACCATATAGAAGGAGGGATACAAGAACATGCAATCTACGCAAATGCAGGCACTTAGCGGAAAAGAACTGGAATATATTGCGGACTCCATCTCCAATGAGGATCTGCTGATTAAGCAGCTGGCCGCAACCGCCGGCAGTACTCAGAACTCGACGGTGAACCAGATTTGCAACCAGCAAATCCAGAGCCATACCCATCACATGGGAATGCTGATTCAGCTTCTGCAGCAGCACCAGCAATATGCGCCCTCACAACCGCAGCAATAAGTGCTTTTAAGCATGAAATCTAAAATTATTCAAGGAGGTTATTAAGTGTACGCACAAAACGGAGCTCAATTTATGGCGGATGAAGATCTGTTAACTATGATTCTGGATGACCTGAAACGGACCGTACGCGAATATACGACAGCGGCTACAGAATCGAATTGTCAAACCGTGCGCCGGGTCTTCAATGACCTGACCATGGATACGCTTCGTATTCAAGGGGATTTGTATAACCAGATGTCTCAGATGGGATTCTATCAAGCACCGGACAAAGCCCTTCGCCAAGCCGTGGACAAGCAGATCCAAAGCGCACAGCAGATCCAGCAAAAAAGCCAACATTTTGTACAGCAAAAATTAAATGGGACTGGCGATTACAGACAGGCACCTAATGTATCGCAGCATCAGCCTAACGTGCAAAGTTCCTACTATATGTAACCCTGCTATCCCCTACCCGACGCAGCAAAGCTATCTCTTTCCTGCATCTCGGGGAGAATAAGCTTCTCCAGATCATGCAATCCGTTAACCCCGCTCCTGCGGGGTTATTTTGTTTGCAGAAGTGCCATTTTCATGTCATATTAGTATTAAACTCTTTTCGCAGGAGGGAAGGCATGAAGGAAATGAATGAACTGAAGAGGAAAGTGCTGGAACTGCTCAAGGAGGACGCGCGGAGCTCTACAGCACTGATGGCAACGCTGCTGGGAGCGGAAGAAGACGACGTCAAACAAGTGATTGAGCAAATGGAGAAAGACCATGTCATTGTTAAATATGCCACTGTTGTGAACTGGGATAAGGTGGACGATGAACGGGTCACAGCGCTGATTGAAGTCCAGATCACCCCGGAACGGGGCCGGGGCTTCGAGGGAATTGCTGAACGGATATATCTGTATCCCCAGGTGAAATCGGTCTACCTCATGTCGGGAGCCTATGATCTCTTAGTAGAAGTGGAAGGCCGGAATCTGCGGGAGGTCGCCAATTTCGTATCTGAGAAGCTGTCCCCAATTGATGCGGTGCTCTCGACCAAAACGAATTTCACGCTCAAAAAATACAAACAGGACGGTATCATCTTTGAAGAGCATGAGGAAGACAACCGTCTCATGATATCTCCGTAAAGGAAGTAATCATCTATGATCACGAATAACAGTCAGCATACCGGAGATACAGGCAAATCAATGAGTTCCTATTTGGCGCCGCTGGTCCAGCAGATTCAGCCTTCGGGCATCCGCAAGTTTTTTGATCTGGCGGCAGGCAGCAAAGATATTATTTCACTTGGGGTCGGGGAGCCGGACTTTAAGACGCCATGGCATGTTAGAGAAGCATGCGTATATTCGCTGGAGAGAGGTTTTACGGGCTATACCTCGAACGCGGGTATGCCGGAGCTTCGGGAAGGCATCGCCGAGTATTTGCACAACCGCTTCGCCGTTGATTATAATCCGGCCAATCAGATTATCGCCACAGTGGGCGGCAGTGAAGCCATTGATCTGGCCCTGCGCGCCTTGATCTCGCCCGGAGATGAGATTCTTATTCCTGAGCCTTGTTATATTTCCTATTCTCCGATTACCGCGATTGGCGGCGGGATTCCTGTCGGCATTGAAACGTTCGGGGAGAACAACTTCAAGCTTACCGCAGAGGGGCTGGAAGCCAAGATTACCCCGCGCTCCAAAATTCTGATTCTCTGTTATCCCAGCAACCCGACGGGTGCGATTATGAGCCGCGAGGACTGGGAGCCGATTGCCAAAGTTGTGGAAAAGCATGATCTCATCGTGATCTCCGATGAAATCTATGCGGAACTCACTTACGGCAGCAATCATGTCAGCTTCGCTTCGCTGCCGGGGATGATTGACCGGACGATTCTGGTTAGCGGCTTCTCCAAGGCATTTGCTATGACCGGCTGGCGAATGGGCTATGCTTGCGGACATCCGGACTTAATCTCCGCGATGCTGAAGATCCATCAATACACCGTCATGTGTGCGCCTTCCATGGGTCAGGTGGCTGCGCTGGAGGCATTAACCAATGGTATGGAAGAGAAGGACCGGATGACCGACTCCTATAACCAGCGCCGCCGCCTGATTGTCAAGGGCTTGCGTGATGCCGGACTGGAATGCCATGAGCCGCAAGGCGCATTTTACGCATTTCCGAGCATACGCCGCACTGGACTCACTTCCGACGAATTTGCCCAGCGGCTGCTGCTGGAGTATAAGGTAGCCGCGGTTCCCGGCAGCGTCTTTGGACTTGGGGGCGAAGGGTATCTCCGCTGCTCCTACGCCACTTCTGTCTCCCAGCTGAACGAGGCTGTAGAACGGATAGGGGCATTTGTCTCACAACTGGAACGTGAACATCTGTAATGAGGCAACAAAGATGAAGATAATCGGACTATAGCGGATCTCTTTATTGTATGGTATTATTTTACTCTGAGGACAAGAAACACCTGTGTTAGTACTTACATGGATTTTCTTTTCTGAATCATACATTTAGGAGGGATGATTGTGCTCAGCGCCGATTATTACTTGCCTTCCTATGGCGGGGAATGTTTGACCGGAAGCGGGAAAAGGCCCCCCAAGGGTGATGTTAACGCACACAGACTCTCTTTGGAAGATGAAATCCGTATTCTCCGCAGCAGAATGGAACAGCTTTTTGCACAGGAGAATTCGTTCACTTCGGCTAATGTGATCGAAATCAGCAGCCTGCTGGACCTGAAAATTAATGAATACATGAGAGGGCATTTCCGCAGACGCTGAAGCTGCGAATGTTCTTTGACTGGGGACCTCCGGGTCCCTTTTTTGTTGAGGTTAGACTGGCACAGACGGTGATATTCTTCCACGTCCGTAGACGGAGGGCAGGAGCGGCGTCATTCCGATGTCGGGGTCAGGCTTTAGGCATACAATGATTTCATACGAATGTGCACACGCTACTGACTGTGCTGTACAGGAAAGAGGATGAGGATCATGATGCAAGCTTAGAAAACCGTAAGTGTAGCAGAACATTCAATGGATAACCCTGGTTCAGGGAGTTATTTACATGTCAGAAATGCCGAACTTTGTTTGCCTTATCTACATAGGAGCGTTTAAACTAAGAATATGTGACTTTAGAGGCAGGAGGGACAAAGAATGGCGATCTATACACGTACGGGGGACAAAGGGGAAACATCAGTCATTGGCGGCCGCGTAGGCAAGGACGATGTACGCGTTGAGGCCTACGGAACGATTGACGAGCTGAACAGCTTTGTCGGCCAGGCGCGCAGTCTGATGGAGGACGAGAAGTTCACAGATGTGCGGGAGCAGCTGCTGGAGATTCAGCATGAGCTGTTCGACTGCGGCTCGGATTTGGCTTTTGTGAAGCTTAGTGAGAACAAATATAAGGTGAAAAGTGAGATGGCTGAGCGTCTTGAAGGCTGGATTGATGCACTGCAGGCAGAAAATCCGGTGCTGGAGCGCTTCATCCTGCCGGGAGGAAGCCAGTTGTCATCTGTGCTGCATGTCTGCCGTACGGTATGCCGCCGCGCGGAGCGCCGCGCAGTTACCTTGGGACGGAGTGCGGATATCAACCCGGAGGCAGTAATCTATCTGAACCGGCTGTCGGATTACTTTTTTGCGCTGGCCCGCACGGCCAATACACGGCTCGGGATTTCAGACGTAGAGTATGTGCGCAGCAAAAAGGTGTTCCGCAATTAACATGACAACGAGCTATTATTCACCCATTTCATATCAAGTGCCGCCGTCTGAGGACGGCTGGCTGCTTAAGACCATTCTGCAGAATCGGATGGATGTCTCCCGCAAGCTGCTGTCCCGGCTCAAAATGACGGACCAGGGCATTATGCTGAACGGGGAACGGGTCTATATCAGCGTGAAGGTAGCCGCTGGCGATACTGTGGAGATCCGCATGGAACAGGAGACTTCGGAGGATATTTTGCCGCAGCCGATTCCTTTTGAGATCCTGTATGAGGATGAGCATCTGCTGGTCGTCAACAAGGCGGCGGGAATCATTGTGCATCCTACCCACGGGCATTATACCGATACGCTTGCGAATGGAGTCGTCTACTATTGGGCGCAAAAGAGCGAGCAATTCCGATTTCGTCCCGTTCACCGGCTGGATCAGGAGACGTCGGGTGTGCTAGTCATTGCCAAGAATCCATACAGCCACCAGCATATTTCCGAGCAGATGATTGCCGGAACGGTGGACAAGCGCTACAACGCCTGGGTGCATGGTGTTCCTGCTGCGCCAAGCGGCGATATCGACGGCCCGATCGACCGCGACCCGGCGGAGCCGCACCGGCGGATCGTAACGCCGGAGGGTTATCCCTCTTTGACCCGCTACGAGGTCAAGGAGATGTACCCCGGCGCGGCCAAGGTCGAGCTGAAGCTGGAGAGCGGCCGCACCCACCAGATCCGGGTGCATATGGGCTCCATCGGCTGCCCGCTGATCGGTGACGGCATGTACCGTCACCCGCTATACGCCAAGGCGGGAGTGCCCGCCGGGGTGCCTCAGGCGCAGATTGCGGAGGAGCAAGCGCAACCGGAGCGCGTAGTGGAGCTGGATGGTTCAGAGCGCGCGCAATTGAAACGTATAATGGAGCTGGACGCCTCCATTCCGCGCCAGGCGTTGCACGCGGTTCGGCTGTCCTTCCAGCATCCTGTGCTGCGCACGGAGCTGGTTTTTGAAGCACCGCTGCCACCCGATCTGGCGCTGCTGCAGGAGAGACTGCAGCGGGATGCGGCCGGGGAGTAGCCAACGGCTCTGTGGGGAAATGAGAGGTAAAAGTGCCTTTGATTTCACCTCAAGCGAGCTATACGGGAAAAGGTTTGAAATTTTCAATGTACACCGAAGGAGCAGCTGATGAGTCACTTAAAAGTCTATCAATATCCTAAATGCAGCACCTGCCGCAGTGCCGTAAAATGGCTTAGGGAAGCCGGCCATGAGCTGGAGCTGCAGCATATAGCCGAGCAGCCGCCCACTGTGGCTGAACTGCGCGTGCTGGTGGCGGGCAGCGGGCTGGAACTGAAGAAGTTTTTTAATACAAGCGGAGAAGTGTATAAGAATCTTGGACTGAAGGATAAGCTGCCCAGTCTCGGCGAAGCGGAGCAGCTGGAACTGCTGTCCAGCAATGGCATGCTGATCAAACGTCCGATTGTCACTGACGGCACTAACGTTACCGTGGGCTACAAGGAAGAGCAGTACGCTGCTGCATGGAACAAGGCCTGATTCCTTCTACAACTGAAAATAAGAAGATACAAGGAGAGGTTACACATGAGTTCAGAAACGAAGGGCCGGGTAATGATCGTCGACGGAATGGCTCTGCTGTTCCGGGCTTTTTATGCGACCGCTTATGGAGGATATATCCGCAAGACTAAGGCTGGAATGCCGACGAATGCGGTGTACGGATTTTTGCAGTATTTCTTCGATGCGGTTAGCACGTTTGAGCCTTCCCACGTCGTCTGCTGCTGGGATATGGGCAAAGGGACCTTCCGCACCGAGAAATATGACGGCTACAAATCGAACCGGATTGATGCGCCGCTGGAGCTGATCCCGCAGTTCGATCTGGTCAAAGAGGTGGTAGCTGAGCTGGGTGTGCCGAATATCGGCCTGGTGGGCTATGAAGCAGATGATTGCATCGGCACGCTTGCGTCCTGCTACAGCGGAGAGTCCGAGGTCTATATTTTGACAGGAGATCATGATATGCTGCAGCTGGTCAGTGACAGCGTAAAGGTCGTGATTATGAAAAAAGGCCGCTCCAACTACAAAGTGTACGATCCTGCGGAGCTCCTGGAAGAAAGAGGGCTAACGCCTGCCCAGGTGATTGATCTGAAGGGCTTCATGGGCGATACCAGTGACAATTATCCCGGCGTACGCGGCATCGGGGAGAAGACAGCACTGAAGTTGCTGACGGAATACGGTACCGTGGAAGGCGTGATCGAGAATCTCCATCTGCTGCCCAAAGGAGTGCGCGCCAAAATCGAAGCTGATCTCGATATGCTCCATCTCTCGCGCGAGTTGGCCGAAATTCGCTGCGATGTGCCGGTAGTCTGTACACTTGCAGAATGCCTGTGGGAGCTGCAGCGCGAGAACGCGGCCCGCAAATTTCAGGAGCTGGAGTTCGGCAGCCTGATGCATTTAGTCGGCACGGTACAGGATGAACGGGGCATTGTGCAGATCGAGCTGGGGGATCTGGGTTAAGACTCCATTCCATCTATTCAGCAAGACGAACCACTGCCCAAATAGTTAATTTGTAGACATAGCGCTTCTTGTGCCGCCAGCGGCAGGGGGGCGCTTTTTGTTATTGACGAATGTGAAGCAAAGCTATTATAATGTTAATATACTTATTAAATAATTAATAAATACATTAATCTTAGAGAGGCGGCATTGGAATGGCTCAGCGTGCAGTGCTTAACACGGATATCCGCAAGGGAACGATTAACCGGAACATTTATGGACATTTTTCCGAGCATTTGGGACGGTGTATTTATGAGGGGATCTGGGTAGGAGAGGATTCACCGATTCCGAATACCAAGGGTATCCGCAATGATGTGGTGAAAGCGCTTAAGGAAATCCAGGTGCCAGTGCTGCGCTGGCCGGGCGGATGTTTTGCCGATGAATATCACTGGAAGGATGGCATTGGGGCACGCGAAGGCCGCAAACGGATGATCAACACTCACTGGGGCGGTACTGTGGAGAACAACCATTTTGGAACGCATGAGTTTATGGAGCTGTGCGCTATGCTGGAGTGCGAGCCTTATATCAACGGTAATGTAGGCAGTGGAACGGTACAGGAAATGTCCGAATGGGTAGAGTATCTGACCTTCAACGGCGTGTCTCCGATGGCTGAGCTGCGCATGAAGAATGGCCGCGAGGAAGCGTGGGCCGTCAAGTATTTTGGTGTAGGCAATGAAAACTGGGGCTGCGGAGGCAATATGCGTCCTGAGTTTTATGCTGATCTGTACCGGCAGTTCCAGACCTACGTCCGCAACTACGGGGACAACAAGATTCACCGGATTGCTTGCGGGCCGAATTCGGACGATTATCACTGGATGGAAGTGTTGATGCGCGAAGCTGCCAAGTTTATGGACTCCATCACGCTGCATTACTATACCGTTCCCGGCGCAACTTGGGAGCATAAGGGTGCGGCTACCGGCTTTGAAACTTCGGAATATTTCACAACACTGGAAAAGGCGCTGCACATGGAAGAATTGGTATCCCGCCACAGCGTGATTATGGACAAATACGATCCTGAGAAAAGAGTCGGCCTGATCGTAGATGAATGGGGTACCTGGTATGATGTGGAGCCGGGCACGAACCCGGGCTTCCTGTATCAGCAGAACACGATCCGCGATGCGCTGGTTGCCGGATTGACACTGAATATTTTCCACAAGCACAGCGACCGTGTGCGGATGGCGAATATTGCCCAGACGATTAACGTGCTGCAGGCCGTTATTCTTACCGAAGGCGAGAAAATGCTGCTGACTCCGACTTATCATGTATTTAATATGTACAAGGTGCATCAGGACGCCGAACTGCTCGATCTGACGCTGGACAGCGGTTCTTACAGCTATGACGGTAAGGAGATTCCGGAAGTATCCGCTTCGGCATCGGTAACAGCTGAAGGTGTCATTCATGTAAGCCTGTGCAACCTGAATCATGCATCCGCAGCGGTGCTTCCGCTGGAGCTGCGCGGACTTGCCGGTAAAGCGGTGCAGATTTCCGGCACTACGCTTGCCGGGGCAACCATCGATGCCCATAACTCGTTCAGTGAGCCGGAAGCGGTTGCTCCGCAGCTCTTCACTGCCTTCAAGCTGGAAGGAGATACGCTTACTGTGGAACTGCCGGCGATGTCGGTAACGGTACTGGAAATTACACCGAACGCATAAAAGGAGTACTGTTATGGCCACAACCTCTGCCTGCAAAGGCTGCCGGGACGATTATAAAGTAACAGAAGCACAGATCGCCCGTATAATGGCGTCATCCATGTTCAATGAAGGCAACACCGCTTCAGATCAGGTGTATACGGAGCGGGTCGCCATCTGCAGGACCTGCCCCAAACTGCAGGATGGCGTAACCTGCACGGCCTGCGGCTGCATCATACCGGTTGTGGCCCGGCTGAAAGCGCGCGGTTGTCCGCTCCCCGGCGGCGGTCTATGGCAGCCTGTTAACGAATAGGCGCGTACAGAAGTCGTCAGGCCAGGCAGTCTAGAATACAGCATCGCATGAATATGACTGAACCCAAAACCCCCGAATTCCACCAGTTTGGTAAACTGTGGAACTCGGGGGTTCTTATTTTTGTTCACTCACGTATAAGCGGGCTTAAGCAGATCCAGCCGCCTCACTGCTATCCGGCATATCTGTATAGTATAGATCAACCAGCATGTCTTCGTTGTAATTGCCAAACCCTTTGCCGAACAGGGTAAGGCCCCCGATATGCTCGGCGTCCTCTTCCACTGAAAGCATGAACGTCCATTGTTTGCTGCGAATGCCCACCTGGTCAAGCGTAACCTCAGACAGTTTATGACCATCCATAAAAGTGCCCTTGGGCGTAACCCTCAGCTGCTTGAGCAATCCATATTGATTGGTGAGTGCAGGCCACCAGGAGGGTGTATATTTGCCCTGTCTGTCTCCGTAATCGCCGGGACTGGTCCAAAAGCCAAGTTTGTGCCCGTTCAGGGTGAAGGTGATGTCCGAAGGCCAATTGTTATTGATGGACGGCGCTTCTGAGGCAATCTCCATCGTTATAACCAGTTCCTCGGGCTGCTGGCTGGACAGCAGAAAGTTGGGGATTTTATATTCGACATACCCTTTGCCAAACCAGAGAATACCGGCATTCATCCGCTCCAGATCCCAGAAATAACGCGGATCGTCAAAGCTGCCGATGACTTGCTCGGTCGTAGCCAGTCCACAGGTCGGTTCGATCTGGAAATTCGAATAATGCCCGACCGGAATCTCATTCCGGTGGCTTTTGCGCTCCGTTTTGTCTTGGCCCGGGAACAGAATCTCAGCATGGTCCACGGCAATCGTGCAGATCTTCTGCAGGCCGCTCCGTCCCGGAGCCATATGGGTGCGGATCAGCCCGGCGGCTTCCAGCTTACGCACATGCATGGTCATGATCGCACTGCTGAGCTTGACCGATCCGGCTAATTCCTTGACATTCATGGGCTGAACGGCGAGCAGACGGAGCATATGCAGGCGTACAGAGCTGGATAATGCTTCGTACACCGGCAGGGATTCTTCAGTAAGATCAAGTTTCATGAAAGGCCTCCGATTCAGGATTATAGTTAATAATTATATTACTCAAGTGGCATTCTTACAAGCTTCCTGCGGCTGCACTTTTATCACAGACATGTGTGAGCGATGTCCGCTATGATGTACAGGATGAATCAGCGACGAAACAAGGTGCCTTTGATTGTATATCAAGGGATAACAGGGAATCGGGTGCAACTCCCGAGCGGTCCCGCCACTGTAAGGAAGAGCCGGCTTTCAAAAGGTCACTCGGTGATAGCTCCGGGGAAGACGAAAGCCATGCTGTGATCCCGAGCCAGGAGACCTACCTTGTTTGCGCACACACGACTCTACGCGGATAGGAGCGGTGTACGAACGGATGATCAGATGGGGGTGCGCTGCTTGTTTTGGCGGCGGAGCAGCCTTCTCTTTGTGATCTGAACACGTACATATAACTCCCACCCCCTCAGGGCGGGAGTTTTTGGTTTGAAAGGTAAGAGTGTATATGTTTCATGCATATGAAAATTAAGGATGGAGGTTTTTGAATGCACAAACGCAGTTTTTGGCGTTTTGCAGCTTTGGTCTGTGTATTTGCCGTTTATTTGTTGCTGAATGAACCGGGCACAGCTGAAGCGATGCACATTATGGAAGGTTTTTTACCGGTAGGCTGGGCGTTGTTCTGGTGGGCGGCCTTTCTGCCATTCTTTTTACTTGGAGTCCGTAAGCTTACCCGAATCACCCGGGACAATCCCGAGCTGAAGCTGCTGATGGGTCTGTCGGGTGCCTTCACATTTGTGCTGTCCGCCCTCAAAATGCCGTCGGTAACCGGAAGCAGCTCCCATCCTACAGGGACGGGACTTGGCGCTGTGATGCTGGGGCCGCTGCCGATGAGCGTGATCGGATCGGTTGTGCTGTTGTTCCAGGCACTGCTGCTGGCGCACGGCGGAATTACTACACTTGGCGCGAACGCCTTCTCCATGGCGGTGGCCGGACCTTTTGCCGGTTATGCGGCCTATAGGCTGATCATGAAACTGAACGGCCGGGAAAAGCTGGCGGTGTTCTGTGCGGCTGCGGTAGCGGATCTGATGACTTATGTCGTCACTTCCTTTCAGCTTGCGGTGGCTTTTCCGTCGGCAGATGGCGGCGTGCTGGCTTCCTTTGCTAAATTTGGCGGTATATTTGCCGTGACCCAGATTCCGCTGGCAGTCAGCGAAGGACTCTTGACCGTGCTGCTCTGGAACTGGCTGAAGGCTTACAGTCCGCAGGAGCTGTCACTGCTCAAACGTGCAGCCGGGGGAGGCGGCGAACGGTGAAGAACAAATGGAGAAACCTGTTGATGCTGCTCGCAGTGATTCTGCTGGTGGTCCTGCCGCTTCTGCTTGTGAACGGGGATTTCGGCGGAGCCGATGACGCGGCCGAGAGTGCAATCACGGAGATTGATCCCACATACAAGCCCTGGTTCAAACCGCTGGCTGAGCTGCCGGGTGAGACGGAGAGCATGCTGTTCGCGCTGCAGGCAGCCCTTGGTGCAGGAGTGATCGGCTATACGCTGGGTCTCTTGAGGGGAAGACAGGACCGGCAGAACCAGCAGAACCGGCAGAAGCTGAATGATTAGAAGAATGGATGCGTTATCCTGCAACAATGCCCTGAGGCAGCTGTCCCCGATGTGGAAGAGCCTTTTTGCGGCAGTTATGTTCATACTCGCTTATGTGCTGCATCCGGCGCTTCAGATGCTTATTGCACTCTGGATGATACGGTGGTGTCTTCTCTACGCCAAAATCCCCCCGCGCGCTTATGGCCTTCTTGTCGGCACAGCGTTGTTGTTCTTCGGCCTCAGCCTGCCGGCATTGCTGGTGGAGTTCGGCCATCCGGCTGCCGGAGAGGCTTCTTGGCATCTGCAGATTCCAGGCATGTCCCGGGTTCTGTACATGACCCCGGCAGGGGGAATGCGGGCTGTGCTGCTGCTGGCCCGGGTGTCAGCCTGCCTGGCCTGCTGCCTGTTCATTATACTGACGACACCGTTTGGCGAGCTGCTGCAGGTGCTCCGCCGGCTGCGGATGCCGCAGATTGTGCTGGAACTGATGCTGATTATGTACCGCTTCCTGTTCCTGCTGGATGACACAGCCCATGGACTGCTTCTGGCCAGGCGCCTGCGCGGCGGTCAAAGGGGCTTCTGGTCGAAGCTGCAGGAGGCTGCAAGTATGGCAGCTTCACTGTTCGCAAACACCATGCACCGGTACTATGGGCTGTCGCAGGGGCTGGCAACCCGGGGATTTACCGGGGAGATTCTTTTACCGCCCTATGTGAAGCGCACAGTGCCGCGAAGGTTTGCCTTTGAAGCCTATGCCGGAATCGCGCTCCTGGTGGCTGCACAACTGTGGCTGCTATGGGCTTGATGCGAAAGATGATGATCCATGAGTGAAGCCGCCTGGAGAAGAGGAGCCACATGAACATAGATTACAGTTTGGCCTTTGAAGATGTTGTGTTTCATTATCCGGACACGATGGAGCCTGCACTCCGCGGGTTGACCGTGGCCGTCCCAAAGGGCTGTAAAACAGCCTTGCTTGGACATAACGGTTCCGGTAAATCAACGTTATTTCTCCATGCGGTAGGCCTGCTGCGGCCGCAAAAGGGTACGCTGCTGCAGGCGGGGCTGCCTGTATCTTACGCAAAAAAAGAACTGGCCGCCCTGCGCCGCAGAGTCGGTCTGGTGTTTCAGGACCCTGAGCAGCAGCTGATCTTGAGCACGCCAATGGAGGATATCTCCTTCGGGCTGCGGGGCACCGGTATGGATGAGAAGGAAATTGAATCACGTTGTGCTGCCGTTCTGGAGCAATTGAACCTTACTGCTCTAAAGGATAAACCCATCCATCAGCTCAGCCTGGGCCAGAAAAAGCGCACGGCGCTTGCAGGCGTAATAGCGATGGAACCGGAGCTGATCTTGCTCGACGAGCCAACGTCTTACCTGGACCCGCTGTCCGAGGCACAGCTTCTAGATGGCCTGGACAGTATACACCGTAAGGGCACAACTGTGGTTATGGCCACGCACGATATGAATCTGGCTTACCGCTGGGCGGACTGGATCATCGTGCTCGATCATGGCTCCTGCCGGGCCGCCGGAACGCCGGATGATATTTTTGCGGGGCCGGAGACTCTGCAGGCGATTGGCCTGGAGCTCCCGCTGCTGGCAGAGCTGTGGCACAGCCTGCCCCTGCACGTAACGCAAGGAGTCACGGCTCCCCGGAATGCCGGGGATTTCAAGGCGCTGCTTGGCAGTCTGCTGGGTGAAAGGATGGACGGGTAGTGTCAGGCTAGCCGGTTGGTTAGGAACTACGGTGAGGGTTAATGCGCTGATGCAGGCCATAGAGGAAGCAGTTGAACAGCATTACACACGAACGGGGGAACAAGAATGAACAAGCTAGGAAAGCTGCTGATTATCGGCTTTGGGCCTGGTGCTATGGAGCATATTACGGGCCGCGCTTTAACGGCGCTGGAAGAAAGTGAGGCCGTGATCGGCTACAGCACTTATGTGGACTTGATCCGGCCGCTTCTGCGCCATCAGGAAGTTGTCGGTACAGGCATGACCGAGGAGGTTAGCCGGGCCCAGGAAGCGGTTCGCCGGGCCGAAGCCGGGCAGACCATTGCGGTCATCTCCAGCGGAGATGCGGGTGTATATGGAATGGCGGGGCTGGTCTACGAAGTGCTGATCGAACGGGGCTGGACCCCCGACACTGGTGTAGAGGTCGAAGTGATTCCAGGGATATCGGCCATTCAATCCTGCTCCTCACTGCTAGGGGCACCGATTATGCACGATTCCTGCACGATCAGCCTGAGTGACCATCTTACGCCTTGGGAGAGCATTGCGGCACGTGTAGAAGCGGCGGGAGCCGCGGACTTCGTAATTGCCTTTTACAATCCGCGCAGCGGGAAGCGTACCCACCAGATTGAAGAGGCCCGTCAGATTCTGCTCCGCTACCGGGAACCTGCCACTCCGGTCGGGATCGTAAAAAGCGCCTACCGTGACCGGCAGCAGACCATCGTCACGACGCTTCAGGATATGCTGAATCATGAGATCGGTATGCTCTCGACGGTGATCGTCGGGAATTCCGCCACAATAGTCTATGAAGGCCTCCTGGTTACACCGCGCGGCTACGGGCGCAAGTATAGCCTAGGCGCAGATACGCAGGTATTGAAGCCGCACGAACGGCTGCGGACCTCAGCGGAGCCTTGGTCGCTGGCGGCGGCACTGGCAGGCGGTGAAGCTTCCACTACTGGGCAGACCTTGGCTGGTCCGGTACTGAAAGTGCAAGCAGAACGTGAAACGGATGCAGTGAACGCGGGAGCGGTGCTGAACGTCGGGTATCCACCGGAAGTCAATGAGCCCGCAGCGGTAGGGCTAAACGAATCGCCTCCGGGCGACTACGTGAAGGTGAAAACCTGTGGCTTTTGTGACTTGAGAAAAGAAGGTGCCCGGGCAGCGGCAGAACGGTTATTTCAACAGCTGAACGGCCGATCTACGCCTAGAGAACTGCAGATCAGCGTAACTGGCTGCGGGATGGCGTGCAACTCAGCGGTGCTGGAGGATATCGGCCTTATCTATTCCAAAGGAAGCTTTGAACTGTACCTTGGCGGCAAAAAATCCGGACGTGCCGCACATGCGGGCACACGGGTCCGTGAGGAAATGAACGAAGAGGAAGCGATAGCCGCTGTAACAGCGGTTGTGGAACAATACTGTGCGCAAGGCTATCCGAATGAGCGGTTTTATACTTTTTTTGAACGGATGGGCCGGGGAATTGCTGTGAACTTTACAAGTTCGAAGAGCATACTGCATGCTGAACACAAGCATCTGCAGAACCCGGAAAGTGCCCGCCGGAGAACGGCTGTGCTGTTAGTAGGACATGGCAGCCGTGTGGAAGAGGGGAATGAGGAGCTGCGGAGTTTCACCAGTTTGCTGGCTGCCCGGAGGCCGGAGCTTACGATTGAAACCTGCTTTATCGAGTTGTCGGCCCCATCCATTTCCGAAGGGATAGATCAATGTGTGCGTGGAGGAGCCGGTAAGGTCTATGTGGTGCCGATTATTTTGTTCGCGGCGGGACATTCCAAGCTGGATATTCCGATGGCTCTGGATCAAGCAAAGCTGAAATATCCGGGTGTGGAATTTATCTATGGCCGACCGATTGGCGTGCAGGAGAGAGCGGTAGACATTCTGATGGACCGCATCGCCGGGGCTATGCCGTTGTCGCGGCCGATTCAGGCATCTGCACGGCTGGAGACGGCAGCTGCACTGTCAGAGGAAAAGGTCAATGTACCAGATGAAGACACCATTGTGCTGATCATGGGCCGGGGAGGCAGTGACCCGGATGCGAACAGTGACCTCTGTAAACTTACACGGATGCTCTGGGAAAGAACTTCCTATAAAAGCGTCGAGGCCTGCTTTATTGCCATGGCCAAGCCTTCGCTGAACGCAGGGTTGGAACGGTGCCTGGCACTTGGCGCACGTAAAATCATCGTGCTGCCGTATTTATTGTTCACTGGGGTGCTGATGAAGCAGTTCAGCGAAACGGTGAACGATTTTGCTGAAGCTCACCCGGAGATTGAAGTAGAGGCAGGGAGCTATCTAGGCTCACACCCGCTGCTGTCCGCTATGCTGCTAGATCGGATTGATGAGACTATAGCAGGCCGGACCGCAGCCAACTGCGACAATTGCAAATACCGCGATGAAGCATCTATTCATCACCATCATCACCACCACCATCACTGTGAAGAGGGGCATAATCACGGCTCCCATGGGGGAGAAGGCCATGGATGTGGTCACGGGCACGAATGCGGTCACGGGCATCATGGCGGACATCACGGGCACGATCACACGCACGATCACACGCACGATCACACGCACGATCACACGCATGATCATCATGTACACAACCATGAGACAACAGTAGGTGTACCTGCAACTGCGGCTGGAGAGGCTGCGGGTACCCTGACCCCGTCTGATGTTTCACGGGATGTGCTGCACCCGGCAACGGCTCCAAAGGCGCGCTGACCGCGATGATATTTATGCTGTGTGGTACCAGTGATGCCCGTGAATTAGCGCTGACCCTGTCCCGTGAAGGGTTTAGGCTGCTGGCATCCGTCGTGACGGTAAGCGGTGCGGAACGCCTTGAAGCAGCAGGCATTCCGGCCAGAGTCGGAAGGCTGGATCAACAAGGAATGATCGCCTGTCTGCGGGAGAACGGCTGCAGCGCCATCATCGATGCAAGCCATCCCTTTGCACAGGAGGCGCATGCCCATGCGATGGGAGCCGCTGCTGCGCTAGGACTGCCCTATCTGCGGTATGAGCGGCGCAGCGTCAGTTATGACAAGCATCCACGATTGATTGTTGTGCATTCCTATGAAGAGGCTGCCCGCAGGGCCAAGCAGCTGGAAGGCTCTATTATGCTGACTACCGGCGGCAAAACTTTAGAGATTTTTACAGAACAGCTGCTGGGTGATTCTGCGATCCGGCTGACAGTAAGACTGCTGCCCTGTCTGGAAAATATACAGAAATGCCTCTCCCTTGGGATAGAGCAGCGCAACATCATTGCGCTGCAGGGACCCTTTTCACGGGAACTGAACGAAGCATTGTATAGACAGTACGGTACACATGTCATGGTTACAAAAGAGAGCGGCGCCGAAGGTTCCCTCGATGAGAAGGTTTATGCGGCGCTTGATATGGGAATCTGCGTCATTTTGATTGCCCGCCCCCAAACGGTCTTTGGAGATAGCAGCCGGGTGTATCAGTCCTTTGAAGAGATGGTCTCCGCGGTTACAGCTTGTATTAAGAAATGAGGGATAACTATGGAGTTTGGCACGGATTTTAAGCCGCTTACGGTGCAGCCGCAGGAAATAGAAAGCCTGAGCTTTCAAATGATAACCCGGGAGCTGGGGGAGCATGAATTTAGCCCTTTACAGTACCCGGTCGTGCAGCGGATTATTCATGCTTCTGCCGATTTTGAACTGGGACGGAGTCTGGTGTTTCATCCCCGGGCGATGGAGGCGGGAATTTCCGCTATGTTGGAAGGGAAGCCCATTATTGCAGATGTGCGTATGGTGGAAGCCGGGATTGCCAAGGAGCGGATTCACAAATACGGCGGCGAGGTCCGGGTACATATCTCTGATCCGGATGTGATTGAGGCTGCCAAGGCGGAAGGGACAACCCGCGCCATCCTCGCAACCCGCAAAGCCTGCGCCGAAGCGCCTGGCGGGATCTATGTGATTGGCAATGCGCCAACGGCGCTGCTGGAATTGATCCGTCTGATCAAAGAAGGTGCTGCACAACCGGGACTCGTGATCGGCATGCCGGTCGGTTTTGTATCTGCTGCCGAGTCGAAGGATGAGCTGCGCAAGCTGGATATTCCTTATATCACTAACATCGGACGCAAGGGCGGAAGTACGGTTGTGGTTGCAGCAGTCAACGCACTCAGCCTGCTGGCCGTCCGTCAAGCGGCAGAATCACAGAAACAGGGATAGTAGAGCGGTGGTGAAAATACGCTAAAACAGCAGAGAAAGGGGGGCATTCAGCTCATGGGACAACAGGAGTCACTTGATTTGCAGGGCCGTAAGCCCAGCGCGAATTTGGAGGATGTTGATCCCCCGGCGGCGCTGCGCCGGGGCTACACGACGGGTGCCTGTGCTGCCGCAGCCGCCAAAGGCGCAGCACTTCTGCTGATTACGGGCGAAGTTCCTCAGCGTGTGGAGATTGGTTTGCCCGCCGGTTTCCGGCATACGTTCGAGCTGACGGGGGGCGGTCGCAGCGGCATGGACTCGGCATTCTGTGCAACTGTAAAGGATGCCGGAGATGACCCGGATGCGACGCATCGGGCCAGGATTGAGGCAGCTGTAAGCTGGAGCGATATACCTGGCGTAGAGATTGATGGTGGCAAAGGTGTGGGGAGAGTGACCAAGCCGGGATTGCCGGTGCCGGTTGGGGAAGCAGCGATTAATCCGGTGCCCCGGCGCATGATCCTGGAGGAGGTATCCGAGGTGCTTGAGGAGCATGGCGCCGCCCGGGGGCTGCGGGTGGTCATCAGTGTGCCGGAAGGCGAAGCCATTGCACTGAAAACGTTAAATCCCCGGCTTGGCATCCTCGGCGGCATTTCCATCCTGGGTACGCGCGGCGTGGTAACGCCGTTCTCCACCGAAGCCTATAAGGCGAGCGTGGTGCAGGCGATTTCAGTCGCTGCGGCAATGGGGAACCAACAGATTATTTTGACCACCGGCGGCAGCAGTGAGAAATATGCTATGGCGATGTTCGAAGCGCTTCCGGAGGAAGCTTTTATCCAGATGGGGGAATATGTCGGCTACTCGCTGGAACACGCCAAGGCCTTCGGAATCCGCAAAGTTACGCTGGTAGGAATGGCAGGCAAGTATTCGAAGGTCGCGCAGGGCGCCATGCTGATTCATTCCAAACATGCTCCGGTCGACTTCAGTTTTCTGGCCAGGATTGCAGCGGAGTCGGGGGCAGATTGCGGACAGGTAGCGGAGATTGCCGGAGCCAATACAGCCTCACAGGTTGTGGACTACATGACGGAGGCCGGGAATGGCGTTTTTTTTGAGCAGCTGTGCCTGCATGCCTGCAGGCATTGTCTGGAGCATGTGCATGGCGGCATGACGGTGGAGATGGTGCTGATCACCATGAAGGGCCGGGTGCTGGGAAGGACGGAGATCCGTGGCTGACATTATATATATTATTGGTATCGGTGAGGACGGAGCCGGAGGCTTGACCCCGGATAGCCTGAGCAAGGTGCATAGAAGCGAAGTGCTGCTCGGAGGGGAGAGGCAGTTATCTTTTTTTAACACCTACCAAGGGGAAAAGATTGTGCTGAAGAACGGCCTGAAGGCCTTTGCAGACAAACTGGAGGAAGTATGGAAAGAGCGCCGTGCCGTGGTGCTGGCTTCGGGAGACCCGCTGTTTTTTGGCATTGCCGGGTATCTGGTCCGCAGATTCGGCCCGGAGCATGTCGAGGTGATTCCGCATTACAGCAGTGTGCAGCTTGCGTTTGCCCGTCTCGGGGACAGCTGGCAGGATGCGGAATTGGTCAGTCTGCACGGCCGTCCAATACGGGGGCTGGCCCAGCGGATCGACGGTAAGCGCAAAATCGCTTTGCTGACCGATGAGGTCAACAGCCCTGCAGTCATAGGAGCCTATTTATGCGAGTTTGGAATGACGGAATATGAGGCATTTGTCTGCGAGCGGCTGGGCGGGGAAGAGGAGGCCTGCCGGTTCTGGGAGCTGGATGAGCTGGGAAAAGGGAGCTTTGCTCCGCTGAACGTGGTGATCCTGCGGCGCAAGACGGAGGCTGTCCGTGAAGTGCGGCGGGGATTTGCCTATCCCGACGAAACCTTCCAGCAGCGGCGTCCGGAGAAAGGCCTGATCACGAAGCGCGAGGTGCGGGCCTTTGTCCTGTCAGAGCTGAATTTATCCGAGGACGCAGTGGTCTGGGATATCGGTTCCGGATCGGGGGCAGTGGCGGCGGAGTGCGCGCGGATTGCCCGCCTCGGCAAGGTATACGCCCTTGAAAAAAGTGCAGAGAACCTGCCCAACATGGAAGCCAACCGCCGTAAATTCCGCGCTGATTTTGAGATCATCCATGACACAGCACCCCTTGGCCTGAACCGGCTGCCGGACCCGGATGCGGTGTTTATCGGCGGCAGCGGAGGCAACCTGAAGGAGATTATTTCCCTCTGTGCTCAGCGGCTGCGGCCCGGAGGGCGGCTTGTTATCGGAGCGATAACGGTTGAGACGCTCTATTCCAGTATGGAGTCGCTGAAGCTTGAAGGAATGGCTGTCGAAGTGACGCAGATTCAAGCTTCCCGGGGGAAGCCGATTCTCGGCATGACCCGGTTTGAGGGGATGAACCCCGTTTACGTGGTAAGCGGCCGCAGGCAGGACTGCAATAACCCCAAAGATTAGGATGTTGCACTTACTTAGCAGTACATAGGAGGGAAGCGCAGATGACAACACAAGAAATGGATAACAGGACCGGCACCTTGTACGGTGTGGGCGTGGGTCCAGGTGATCCTGAGCTGATTACACTGAAGGCCTGCCGTTTGCTGAAGGAATGTCCGGTGATTGCCTACCCGGCTACCAAAAAGGGCGGGAAATCCTATGCCCACGAGATTGTAGAGCTGCATGTTAATGCAGACGAAAAGGTTATGCTGGGCCTGGTGTTCCCGATGACCAAAGACCCGGATCTCCTGGCCAGCGGCTGGAACCGTACGGCAGAACTGTGCTGGAACGAGCTGAAGCTGGGCCGGGATGTTGCTTTTGTGACGGAGGGCGATCCGAATCTGTACAGCACCTTCATTCATCTGGCCCGGCTGATGCAGGAGCAGCATCCAGGTGTACCGGTTGTTTCAATTCCGGGGATTTCGTCGGTGCTGGGGGCCGCTGCGGCGCTGGAACAACCGCTTGCCGACGGCAATCAGCGGGTGGGGATTATTCCGGCTACGGACGACCGCGAGGCGCTGAAGGAGGCGTTGCTGCATCATGATACAGTAGTGTTTTTAAAGGTGGCGAAGGTACTGGACCTGGTGCTGGATGTGCTGGACGAGCTGGGCCTTGAAGGAAAAGCATCTGTAGTCACCAAGGTGACCTCCCCGTATGAAACGGTGTGGCGGGATGCACGCGAGCTGCGTGGTCATGAGCTGGAATATCTGAGTCTTATGGTGGTGAGCAAATGACGAAGTCGAGCTTAGAGCCAAAGGTTTATATTGTAGGAGCCGGCCCGGGTGATCCCGAACTGATTACGGTAAAAGGCAGCCGGATCCTGCGCTCCGCGGATGTGGTGCTGTACGCAGATTCATTGGTTAGCGGGGAGCTCATTGCCGGCGCCAAGCCGGGAGCCGAGGTGCTGCAGAGCTCGGGAATGGATCTCGAGCAGCAGGTAGAGATCATGGCAGCGGCGGTGAAGAAGGGGAAGAGCGTAGCCCGCGTCCATACTGGCGACCCTTCCATGTACGGGGCGATTCTGGAGCAGATGTCGCTGCTGAAGCTGTGCGGTGTCAGCTATGAGATCGTGCCGGGGGTCAGCTCTGTATTTGCTTCCGCGGCGGCGCTGGGCGCCGAGCTGACGGTACCGGACCTGACGCAGACGGTGATTCTGACCCGTGCCGAAGGGCGGACACCGGTGCCGGAGCGGGAGCAGCTGCGGCAGCTGGCTTCGCATCACTGCACCGTAGCCCTGTTCCTCAGCGCTTCACTGGCGGGACATGTGTCTGCAGAGTTTCTCGCTGCCGGGTGGAGTCCGGACACGCCTGTGGCTGTTGTGAAGCGGGCGACCTGGCCGGACCAGCAGATTCTGCGGACAACGGTGTCCCGTCTTGCAGATGATCTGCGGGATGCGGGCATTACCATGCATGCGATGATCCTCGCCGGCTGGGCGCTTGATCCGGCGCTTACTGATCGTGATCAGCACCGTTCCAAGCTGTACGACAAGACGTTTACCCACGGCTGCCGGGAAGGAGCCGAATCCGATGGCTAGCCGGTATGCGGCGGTTGCTATTACCACAAACGGCATCCGTCTGGCGCTGAAGCTGGGAGCGCTGCTTGCGGATACGGAGGTGTATGGTTATGCCAAGTACAGCGGAGACTTGCAAGAGACTTCAAGCGCCCTCCAGGTGTTCGCGGAGCCGGTCAGAGAGCTGCTTCCGAAGCTGTTCCGGCAGTACGAAGGGATTATTCTATTCTTTTCGCTGGGGGCGGCGGTCAGGCTGATAGCTCCTCTGCTGACGGATAAAAGAACCGACCCCGCCGTCATCGTTATTGACGAAAGCGGAGAGCATGTCATCAGCATGCTCTCCGGGCATCTGGGCGGGGCCAACAGGCTGACGCTGCAGATCGCGCAGCTGCTGGACAGCCATCCGGTGATCACTACCGCCTCGGATGTGCAGGGCATCTTCTCCGTGGATCTGCTCGGTGCAGAGTTCGGCTGGCGCGCAGACCACTTCGCGCCGATGAAAACGGTCAGTGCCGCCCTGGTCAACGGGGAGGCGGTGGCCTTCCTGCAGGAGAGCGGCGAACGCAGCTGGCTGCCGCCGGGAGCGGTTCTGCCTGCCCATGTCCGCCTCTGCGGAAGCATGGCAGAGCTGCAGGAAGCACCGTTCAGCGCGGCGATCGTGGTCACGGACCGGCTATTGACCGGGCCGGAGTCGGCGGCACTGGGCGAGCGGGCCGTAGTCTACCGTTCGCGCAGCCTTGTGCTTGGGCTCGGCTGCAACCGTGGCACCTCGCAGGAGGAGCTTGAAACGGTGGTGCAGGATACACTGGTGGAGCTGGGGCTTTCGCTTCTTAGTGTCCGCAATGTTGCCACCGCAGGGATCAAAGGGGATGAAGCTGGTCTGGTAGCCTTATGTGCAAAATACGGCTGGAAGTTGGCCTTATATTCGCCGGAGCAGCTGAATACGGTCGTGCTGGA
The DNA here is from genome assembly GCF_001909045.1 of Paenibacillus sp. P3E. Classification (NCBI taxonomy): domain Bacteria; kingdom Bacillati; phylum Bacillota; class Bacilli; order Caryophanales; family Paenibacillaceae; genus Paenibacillus; species Paenibacillus sp. P3E. The sequence goes on from NZ_LVWH01000192.1 coordinate 24,975, forward strand.
GCAGCCTTCGGAGACGGTCTTTAAGGCGACTGGAGCTTACGGCGTCTGCGAGCCGGCAGCCCTGCTGTCCTCAGGTGCCCGCGATCTTGTGCTCAAGAAGAAAAAAAGCGGTAATGTAACCATTGCTGTAGTGAGAGTCAGGTTTAACGAAGCGGGGGAGAGCTTGCATGAATGAGGAGAGCAGAGCGGAGCGGGAGCGGCCTTCACAGCTCCGTCCGCGCTTTGTGGTGGCCGGCACAGGTAGCGGATCAGGCAAAACAACGGTGACACTGGGACTGCTCCGGGCGTTTGCCCGGCGCGGTCTTACCGTACAGGCCTTCAAATGCGGCCCGGATTATATCGATCCTGCCTACCACGCGGCTGTAACGGGACGGCCGGCCCGGAATCTGGATGCCTGGATGACCTCCAGCGAATATATGCTGGAGTATTATTTGCGTTCCTCGGAGGCCGCCGATCTGTCGGTCATTGAAGGCGTTATGGGGCTGTATGACGGTAAAGAGGCGACCGCGCTTACCGGATCAACGGCGGAAATTGCCCTGCTCACGGATAGTCCGGTGCTGCTGGTGGTGGATGTGCGCAGCATGGGCCGCAGTGCGGCCGCGATTGTCCTAGGCTTCCAGTTGCTGGAGCCAGGGGTGCATATCGCAGCAGTGATCGTGAACTGCTGCGGCAGCGCCAGCCATTACCGGACAGTCAAAGCGGCGATTGAAGTGGCTTGCCATATTCCGGTCATCGGATGGCTGGAACGGGACCGGGGACTGGATATCCCGGAGCGGCATTTAGGACTGCTGCCTGCTGTCGAACGCGGTGAGCTGGAGCCGTTATTCGACCGCGCCGCAGACCTGCTGGAGGCCGGTACCGATCTGGATCTGCTGCTGGAGCTTGCTGCGGCAGCGCCGGCCCTTCGCTATCCTAAAGCGAAGGGACTTGGGTCGGACGAGGTTTCAGCAGCCGGGAAACCGTCAGAGGATACTCCCCAAGCGATGGTCACTGCATATGATCCTGCGCCGGTCATCGCTGTTGCACGGGATGCGGCATTCAATTTTTATTATGCCGATAATCTGGAGCTGCTGGCCCAAGCCGGGGCAAGGCTGGCTTACTTCAGTCCGCTTAGCGGCGAGGGTGTACCGCCACAAGCAGACGGAATCTACATCGGTGGCGGCTTCCCGGAAGAATTTGCTGCCGGGATCGCCGGAAATAGTATCTTCATGGATGGCCTAAGGGCTGCTGCGGCAGCCGGGATGCCGCTGTACGCGGAATGCGGCGGCTACATGGTGCTGGCCCGGAGTCTTACCGACCGGAGCGGGGCTATGCATCAAATGGCCGGGATTATCCCCGCTGACACGGTCATGCAGAAGCAGCGCGCTGCACTCGGCTACCGCGAAGTAACCGCCCGGGCAGACTGCCTGTTACTGAAGCAGGGAGAACGCCTGCGTGGTCACGAATTCCACTATTCCCAGATGAACTATGCACAGGGAGAGTCACAGTTGTATGCCTATGACAGTCATGGCAGAAGCGGCAGCCAGCCGGAAGGGTATGTATCCGGGAATGTCATGGCAGCCTATGCGCATATCCATCTGGCTTCCTATTTTCCGGCAGCAGCCCGGCTTGTAGAAGCCTGCCGTATCTACCGGGGGAGAAAGACAGGCTTCCTGGAGTCATAAGGCTGATACCTTTGAAGGAGGATTGAGTTTGGCTGACCAGAATGGACTGTTCGCACATTTGGGGGACGGTGAAGCCTTTCAAGCCATGACCTTAGTGGAAAAAGTAAAACTAAATCGCTGATATACGCTCCGAAAAAGAGTTTAGTGGGACGGAATAGACTTAATTCAAGCGAATTTACCATTTTAGGATCAATTGGACCAGATTAAGTCTACTTTTTCCCACTACAGGTGATGGGTCAGCCATACGGCACAGATTAAGTCTACTTTTTCCACATCGGTTCGCTCCAGCCTGGCGGATGCGTAACGTGAGGTGAATTTATTCTACTTTAATTTTACTAAATCTGATCCTGAGTGTGGTAGAAGCCTGGACTTCCGTCTACTAACTAGTTTCTTTTTTGATGTGTCAACCGCTTGTCATATATCAGCAGGCCACGTATAATAAGGGCATATGCTACCCATGCCGCTCTTTCTGCGGCACTATCAGAGGATGGAATTTCAGAGAAGACCCTCGATTTGGCTGGGTCCAATCCGAGGCTATATTTCAGAAGAGAACGCTCTATTACACGGATGGCCTGTCTACGGCCGAACGTTTATGGGAAGGGAGAATGCTGCAGTGAAAGTACTTGGAGCTATTGAAGCAGGGGGAACAAAGTTTGTATGCGGGATTGGAAACGAGGACGGTACGATTATCGACCGGGTCAGCTTTCCGACGACCACACCTGAGGAAACAATGGGGCTTGTGCTGGATTATTTTAGCGGGAAAAATGTAGAAGCCATCGGCATTGGCTCATTCGGTCCTATTGATCCGGTGATTGGCAGCCCGACCTACGGCTACATCACAACCACCCCTAAACCCTATTGGGGACAATATAATTTGGTTGGAACGGTTGCCGGGCATTTTTCAGTGCCTATCGGCTTTGATACGGATGTGAATGGTGCGGCGCTGGGAGAATACAAGTGGGGTGCGGCCCAAGGGCTGGACAGTTGTCTCTATATCACAGTCGGCACAGGAATTGGGGCTGGTGCTGTAGTGGGAGGTAAGCTTGTTCATGGCTTGTCTCATCCCGAAATGGGACATATTCTTGTGCGCCGCCATGCGGAAGATACTTTTGAAGGTTTTTGTCCTTATCATGGCGATTGCCTGGAAGGACTGGCGGCAGGTCCGGCGATTGGCACCCGCTGGGGCAAACCGGCAGGTGAGCTGCCGGCGGATCATCCGGCCTGGGCAATGGAAGCCCACTATCTGGCGCATGCGCTGATGAATTACGTGCTTATTCTCTCGCCGCAGAAGATTGTCATGGGTGGCGGAGTCATGAAGCAGAGCCAGCTTTTCCCGCTGATTCATACACAGCTTCAGGAGCTGCTGGGCGGCTATGTTCAGCATCCTGCACTGAATGAGGCCATCGGCAGCTATATTGTTCCGCCGCAGCTTGGGGATAATGCGGGTCTTTCCGGAGCGCTTGGACTGGCTAAGCTGGCATTGGACCGGGAGTAGCGGAGGCCGGCTAAGCCATTTTTGCCCGGAATAAAAAGAGATTGACTGTTTCGCTATAAATAGGTATTGTAAGCATTAACAGTATAGCATCCAGAGGAAGCACCTCTTTCACGCAATTCGTGAGAGAGGTGCTTTTTTGTGTGTAAATTTAAGGATGAATAGCCTTCAGATTTTCAGCCATCCTTTATTATCCTGGGGCTTTGGCTTGTCCGGCAAAACTCGGAATCCGGCCAGCACGGGAATGATGCATACTGTAAGACGAGGAAGGTAGGGAATGCAGATGCAAATTGTATTTATGAACCGTTTATCCAGAATATCCGGGGCCGATCAGGAGGTATTCGCCCAGCTCTGGATTGGGGAAGAAGAAGGCCATTGGCGCCTTGGCTGGCGTGAATTCTCCGGTACAGAGGAAATGGGAGACAACTTGTGGTATGAAGGCGGCTCCTGGAATGAGATGCTTTGCGTTTACCGGCATGAGCTCGCGGTGAAGATGGGCGACGGTTATCGGCCGCTGATTGATGGTTCCTTTCACGATGAGGACAGCCTCACCGGCACCCGCAATCAGGAACAGCTGAAACTGCAATATTTCAGCGAGCATCATGGCAACGAATCCATCTATGAAGAGTTGTGCGCCTGGCGCCGGGGGAAGGCCTCCAGTGAACGGAAGGCGCCTTACATTCTTGCCAGCAACCGGCTGCTGCGGATGCTGAGCGCCTTTCTTCCCCGTACACCGGAGGAGCTGCTGCAAATTCCGGGTGTAGGCGAGGGCAAAGCCTCGCAATACGGCGGAGACTGGCTGAGCATCACCTCTGCCATAGAGCGGGAGCATAGTTTTCCACTGGGCTGGGTGCATCAGGCCGTTGATGAGGAGCGGTTTATGGCCTGGCAGTACAAGCAGAAGGAGCTGAAATACAAGAAGCAGCTGGAGCGGCTGCGGCTGCGAAGGGTTCTGCTGCAGGGAATCGAGGAAGGTCTTGGGATGGAGCAGTTGAAGGCACAGGGTGGTGTGAGCCGCCGTGAGGTGCTTGAAGCTGTAGAAGAACTGGAAAAAGACGGATACTCCGTGGAGAAACTCATTGCACTTGAAATGGCGGATGTATCCCCCAACGAGCAAGCCGAGGTATGGACTGCCTACGAGCTTATGGGAGATACCTTCCTGAAGCCTGTCCTTTACAAAGCCTATGGGGAAGGCTTCTCTCCTGCAGAAGGGTTGGATGTCTACTATGAGCGGCTGCGCCTAATCCGCATCCGTTACCGGCGGGGGCAGGCGGTTCAACTAGGTGTGGCAACGAATTTCTAGGTAGTCTGGTCATCCTCTTCAGAATCATTATTGGAAGTGTCTTGATTGAAGCACTCTTCATGGAGACCTCCCTTTAGGAGAATACTGTATCTTGGAGTAAAATACATGTATTCCGAGTAAAAAGGAGAGAGACCCGATGATCGTAACATTAACGGTTAACCCCAGCGTAGATGCCAGCACAGGGATTGACAAGGTAGTACCGGACAACAAGCTGCGCTGCAAGGAGGCATCCTATAAACCTGGAGGTGGCGGGATCAATGTCTCCCGGGCTATCCACAGATTGGGCGGAGAGTCCTTGGCTCTGTATGCATCTGGCGGACTTCACGGGCAACTGCTGCATGAGATGCTGGGTAAGGAGGGCGTCAGCCACCAGGAGATCCCGATTTCCGGACAGACGCGGGAAAATCTGATTGTCGTGGAGGAATCCACAGGGCAACAGTTCCGGTTTGACATGCCGGGCCCCCATTTTATTGAAGGCGACTGGGAGCAGTGCCTGGATCAATTGAAGTCGTTGACCGGGAAGCCTAGCTATATTGTGGCCAGCGGCAGCCTGCCTCCAGGCTGTCCGGCAGATTTTTATGGCCGCGTCATTGAGGCAGTGAAGCCATGGCAGGCGAAGGTTATTGTGGATACCTCGGGCGAAGCACTGCAAAAGGCTGCGGATGCCGGAGTATATCTGCTCAAACCCAATGCACGTGAGCTTGAGGAGCTGGCTGGACACGCAATTACAGGTGATGCGGAGGTTCGGGCAGCTGCGCTGGAACTGATCGAGCAAGGACGGACAGAGGTAGTATTGGTATCCCTTGGCGGCGAGGGCGCTTTGCTGATAACAAGGGATGGCTGTGAACATCTCAAGGCCCCTGAAGTTCCTGTACTGAGTGTGGTGGGAGCCGGTGACAGTCTGGTAGGCGGGCTGGTCTACAGCCTGGAACGGGGCTGGCCGCTGCGCCGGGCCGTTCAATTCGGAATCGCCTCTGGAGCGGCGGCCGTAATGAACCCTGAGCGTCAGCTGTGTAAACGCGGAGATGCGGAACGATTGTTCGCGCAAATAGAGGCGGCAGATGCAGAAGCTCTAAAGTAAACCAAAAAGACGAAGGCTTCCTTACCATGCGGTATAGGGGGCCTTCGTCCTGCTTATTCGTCCAGTATGATTCATAGCCATTCCTTTTTACGGAATATAACCAGCATCCCGCAGCCAAGTGTAACCATGACGGCAATGACTCCATAGTAGCCGTACCGGGTATGGATTTCAGGAATATTATCAAAGTTCATCCCGTAGATCCCGGTGATGACCGTCAGCGGCATGAATATAGTGGTAATGGCGGTGAAGACTCTCATGATCTCATTGGCACGGTTGGCGATACTGGATTGGTAAGCTTCACGTAAGTTCCCCATGAGATCGCGGTACGTTTCAAAGGTTTCAGAGATCTTGACCGCATTTTCATAAATATCGCTAAAATACTTCTGCAGCTGATCATCGATCAGACGGAGGTCTTTTTTGTTAAGTGTGTTGATAACTTCCTTCTGTGGTCCCAGCATTTTCTTCAACCAGAGAATTTCACTCCGCAGACCGATGATCTCGCTCAAATGCGATTTCTTGGTGTGCATCAGGATATCCTCTTCGAGTTTCTCAATCCGCGCTTCAATCCGGTCACCGACGGAGAAAAAGTTGTCTACGACAAGGTCGATCAGCAGATAGAGGAACCGGTCCGGCTCGCTGACTTCCTGCTCCCACAGAACGGGCTTCAGCACGCGCAGCTCGTGAATCTTTTGCTTGGTCACGGTAATAATGAAATGTCTGCCCAGAAACACGTTGAGTGCACGGAGGAAAATCTCCTCATCATCAAAACGGATGCTGTTAACTACAATAAAATAATGGCTTTCGTAAATTTCAAGCTTCGGGCGCTGATCCTCTTCACTGAGGCAGTCCTCCACGGCTAAATCATGCAGATTATACAAAGGCTGAAGCAGCTCCAGATCCTCAACATCCGCATCAATCCAATAAAATCCCTCTGCGGGGACAGTCAATGTTTCTTCAATGTCATCCACAGGGGTAAAAACTCCTGCGTTTACCAACCGGATTTTCATCTGATTCCACTCCTCTTGACCCTAGTCTTCTCCAGGGTCTGTGCTAATATAGGCACAGGGAAAAATCAGCTTGGCCGGAGGTACGGTCAATCCATGAGGCCAAATGACAGTTCGAGGGCATGAAGAAGAAATGCTCCCGCCGCCGGCAAGCTGATGTTAATCCTGTGTGGTTGCTCTTTCTGGACGCTTAACTGCGAACTCGGGTCGCCTTCCATTCTTCTCTCACCTCTTCTTTTCGTCAGGTAGGGCCTTTGAAACCCTTGTCTAGTATAACCTCCGGGTATAGGTCTTTCAAGCTAAATTCTTGAGGCTGTAAAGGACCCATTAGCATTGTATGGACTTGACGAAAAGGAGGTTCATGATTTAAAGTGAATTTTAAGAAAAGCATTTAACGTTATGTGACTTTTTCTCAATTGAATACAGCTAAATCTTATCAAGAGCAGGTGGAGGGACTAGCCCGATGAAACCCGGCAACCGGCGTGTGAACGCACGGTGCTAATTCTTGCGGAAGCTTTTGCAGGTAAGCCTTTCAGGCTGCTTGGCTCAAGTTCTCTGGCAGATGAGAGAGGCGCATATGACTAACAGATATATGACCTTTCTCGCCCGAGAAAGGTCTTTTTTATATTCAGCTCAATGAAGGAGTGGAAACTGATATGCCAATTAAAATTCCCGACAGTCTGCCGGCGAAAGAAGTTTTGTCCGGAGAAAACATTTTTGTAATGGATGAAAGCCAGGCCTTCCACCAGGACATCCGCCCGCTGCGAATCGCCATCCTGAATTTGATGCCTACCAAGGAAACCACAGAGACACAGCTGCTGCGTCTGGTCGGGAATTCACCGCTTCAGGTAGATGTTGTGCTACTGCACCCGAGCTCCCATACCTCGAAGAACACTTCGGCAGAACATTTGAAGAGTTTTTACAAAACCTTTGATGAGATCAGCGACCGCCGTTTTGACGGGCTGATTGTAACCGGCGCTCCGGTGGAGCAGCTGGAGTTCGAAGATGTGAACTACTGGGAAGAGCTTAAGGGAATATTTGAATGGAGCAAGCACAATGTGACCTCGACCATGCATATCTGTTGGGCGGCACAAGCCGGGCTGTATCATCACTTCGGCGTACGCAAGGTTGATCTGGACGAGAAATGTTTTGGCGTTTTTCCGCACACCGTGAGCCATACTAACGTGAAGCTGCTGCGCGGCTTTGACGAGGTGTTCCATGTTCCGCATTCCCGGCACACGGATGTCTCGCGTGAAGATATTCTTGCGAATCCCGAGCTGCAGATTCTTGCCGAATCCGAGGAAGCCGGAGTGTATCTGGTTTCAACGCTTGACGGAAAACAAATTTTTGTGACCGGACATTCTGAATATGATCCATTTTCGTTAAAATGGGAGTATGACCGGGATATTGCCAAAGGGATGGACATTGCCATTCCGAAGCACTACTATCCGCAGGATGACCCGCAGCGCACACCGCCGGCTGTCTGGCGTGCCCATGCCAACTTATTATTCGCTAATTGGCTCAATTACTATGTATACCAGGAGACCCCTTACGATATAGACCAGGCTGATTATTTAGTATTTTAAAAATATAAGATTCTATATATTTCACGCTATCGATTATCCTTCTATTCCTCACTGAAATGGTACCATCCTTTTTATAGGACAGCGAAGCCATTACTGCTTGATATATAGAAGAGATTTGCGCATACATCACACTTAGGAGGCAGCAGCAATGGATGAGAAACTGAGGATTGAGAGCAGATTGGCACAGATAGGTTCACTGGAGGACCCGGCTACAGGAGCGGTTAATTATCCGATTTACAACGCGACGGCATTCCGTCACCCCAGACTCGGGCAGAGCACGGGGTTTGATTATATCCGTACCAAGAATCCTACCCGCTCGGTGCTGGAAGAAGCTGCGGCACAGCTGGAATCGGGCGACGCGGCTTTTGCCTGCAGCTCTGGAATGGGGGCGCTGACGACAGTGTTTGCCTTGTTTGGACAGGGTGACCATCTGGTGGTTTCGCTGGACCTGTATGGCGGAACCTACCGTCTGCTTGAACGGATACTCTCCAAATATGGCATCAGCGCTTCCTATGTGGATACGAATGATCTGGACGGGCTGGAGGCTTCACGGCGTTCGAATACCAAGGCTGTATTTATTGAAACGCCTACCAATCCGCTGATGATGATTACGGATATTGAAGCGGTCTGTACATGGTCACGCCGTCATGGGCTGCTCACCATTGTCGATAATACGCTGTTGACTCCCTTTTTCCAGCGGCCGCTGGAGCTGGGAGCAGATATCATCGTTCATAGCGCAACCAAATATTTGGGGGGGCATAACGATGTCCTCGCCGGACTGATTGTAACCAAAGGCACCGAGCTCTCTGCAGAAATGGCAATTCTTCATAATTCACTGGGGGCAGTGCTTGCGCCGAACGACAGCTACCAGCTAATGAAGGGGATGAAGACACTTGCTCTGCGTATGGAGCGACATGAGAGCAATGCCCTGGCGATGGCCCGCTATTTACTCGAGCATCCAGCCATCGCTGAGGTGTTCCACCCCGGACTGCCTGATCATCCCGGCTATGAGATTCAGAACCGCCAGTCCTCAGGCAACACCGGAATCTTCTCCTTCAAGGTAAAAGACGCCAGATATGTCGAGCCGCTGCTGCGCCATATCCGTCTGATCGCCTTCGCCGAGAGTCTGGGCGGCGTGGAGTCACTGATGACCTATCCGGCGGTCCAGACCCATGCCGACATTCCGGTGGAAATCCGCGATGCGGTCGGCGTGGATGACCGTCTGCTGCGCTTCTCTGTAGGCATTGAGCATGTGGACGACCTGATTGCAGATCTTGGTCAGGCGCTGGAAGCTGCCCGGGCCGAGCTGGAGTAAGCATCCGTTCAGACTATGGCAGCTGAATAATGAACTTGGCAGCAGCCTCAAAGCGGAGGCTGCTTTTTTTTAGAATATATGGATTTAAGTGTTTCACCATCGAGTCTCAATATTGTTCCCGCTGCGAGGCAAAGGTTTTTCAAGCCGTTCGGATTGTGATACGATGGAGTAACGAGCTTATTTAAAAGTTGTACAAATTTTATTTATCCATTCTTATATAGTATGGGCATAAAAAGGAGGCTGCGAACGATGAGTGCGATAGATCTGATTCTGGACAAAACGCTGAAGGGTGAACGTCTTGGCCTGGAGGACACGATTCGGCTGTTCGAGAGCAACGAAATTGAGAAAATGGGCGCTGCCGCTGATATCATCATGAAACGCTGGCATCCAGACCCGCTGGCTACATTTGTGATTGGCCGCAATATTAATTATACGAATGTATGTGATGTGTACTGCCGTTTCTGCGCCTTTTACCGGAAACCGGGCTCGGAGGAAGGTTATGTGCTTCCGGACGAGACGATTTTTCAGAAAATCCAGGAAACCATCGACGTCAACGGAACGGAAATCCTGATGCAGGGCGGAACCAACCCGAACCTGCCATTCAGCTACTATACGGATTTACTGCGCGGAATTAAGCAGCGGTTCCCGGAGATCACTATGCATTCCTTCTCTCCTGCGGAGATTATGAAAATGGTCGAAGTATCCGGTCTGCCGCTGGAACAGGTGGTCCGCGAGATTCATGCGGCAGGCCTGGACTCCCTTCCCGGCGGTGGTGCAGAAATTCTGGATGACCGGACCCGCCGCAAAATCAGCCGTCTCAAAGGCTCGTGGCGTGAATGGATGGATGTGATGCAGACCGCTCACAAGATCGGCATGAACACTACGGCGACCATGGTGATTGGCCTTGGCGAGAGTATGGAGGAGCGGGCACTTCATCTGCTGCGGGTGCGTGAAGCCCAGGATGAGTGTATTGCGAATAAATATGATTCCGAAGGGTTCCTGGCATTTATCTCCTGGACCTTCCAGCCGGATAATACGAACCTGAAGCTGGACCGGCAGACCCCCGAGGAATATCTGAAGACGGTAGCCATCAGCCGCCTGGTGCTTGATAACATCAAGAACTTCCAGTCCTCATGGGTAACCATGGGGCCTGAAGTCGGCAAGCTGTCGCTGCAATATGGCTGCAATGACTTTGGCAGCACGATGATAGAAGAGAATGTGGTTTCCTCGGCGGGTGCGACCTACAAGGTCAACATTGAGTCGATCACGCAGCTGATCCGCGAGACCGGCAAAATTCCGGCACAGCGCAACACGCGCTACGATATCCTGCGGACCTTTGAGGACGGTAATGTGAAGATTGACAATGATTTTGTAATGCAGAACTAATTCTTCAATAAAAATCTATTGATTCATAACGTTGTGTGTAAGATTTTTTTGCGGCGTCTATCCTTGAGTGATTTCGTTAATGAAAACCTCGAGAATAGGCGTTTTTTTTGTTTTTTGTAAACTTTTATCGTCATTAAGAACAAAAAAAGCCCTAATGATGTGATATTTTACACAACTATTAATTAGATTTAATGGTTTTTGCTAGATTCATAATTTTGGATATGATACAATCTTGCGGTCAGCATAAGTAGGAATAAGAAACATATGGGGAGGATATCTGACTTATGGTAGAAAAAAGATGGAACAAGCCAGTAGCCGCTTTATTGGCGAGCACCGTTCTGGCAGCACAAGTGCTGGGCGGAGTTTTTGCAGTTCCGGTTTTGGGGGCGAGCAAGGCAGAGGCTGCAGGCGCTGAAGCTGTTGCTCCTGGAACAGTTAATCTGCGCTTGATGAGCACCACGGATGTACACACCAATGTATACGGTTGGGACTACTTCAAAAATGCGGCTTCTACTACAGTAGGTCTGGACCGCACATCAACGCTGGTAAAAGAAGCCCGGACCCAAGAACCGAACAATCTCCTTCTTGACAACGGTGATTTGATTCAGGGAACACCGCTGGGTACATATATGGCCCAGGTATCAGATTTTAAGACAAGTCCAGACCAGATTCATCCGCTTATTGCAGCCATGAACCTTATGGGGTATGATGCTGCAACGTTTGGCAATCATGAATTCAATTATGGCTTGGACTATCTGGACCGTACGATCAAAGGAAGCGGTGCGGCTGATACCGGAGCAATATTCCCTTATGTAAATGCAAATATTTATAATGTATCCGATGATAAAAATACGTTTGTACCGTATGTCATCATTCCTAAAAAAGTTAAGGACAGCAACGGTAATGAGGTAACGGTTAATGTCGGCCTCCTTGGGTTGGTGACCCCGCAAATCATGGATTGGGACAAGGTGAATCTGGAAGGCAAGGTAATCACCAAGGATATTGCTGAAACTGCAGCCAAATTTGTTCCTATCATGAAGGGTGCCGGCGCAGATGTCATTATTGCCATGGCCCACTCCGGGTTTGATGCGACTGCAGCTGCGGGAACCGGAGCTGAGAATGCCATTAACCTGCTGAGCAAGGTTGATGGCATTGACGCCATCACCTTCTCCCATACGCATAAGGTGTTCCCGACGAACGGGGATGACACTAAGCTGGATGCTTCCTTTAAGGATCCGGCAACCAAAAAGCCATATGATTCCGATGTAGCAAAGATCGATAACCTCAACGGTCATATCAACGGCGTTCCAGCTGTTCAAGCCGGTTATGGCGGGGGCAACCTGGGTCTGATCGATCTGAAGATCGTAAAGGATGGCAGCAGCTGGAAAGTTGACAAGGCATCTTCAAAGGCTTCTACACGCTCCATTACCGGAGTAGCCGTTGATCCTGCTATCGATGCAGTGGCTGGAGCTGCCCATGCAGCAACGATCAAATATGTGAATCAGCCGCTCGGGAAAACCAATGCTCCGATGAACAGCTACTTTGCTCTGGTGCAGGATGATCCGACCGTTCAGATCGTAACCTATGCCCAGCAGCAATATGTTTCGAATCTGGTCAATACGGATGCTAAGCTTGCCCCGTATAAGGACCTGCCGATTCTAAGTGTAGGCGCACCCTTCAAGGCCGGACGCAATGGCCCTGAGGAGTATACTGAAATTCAAAAGGGCGATCTTACGATTGCGAGCGCAAGTGACCTGTATCTCTATGACAACACGCTGAAAGCCATTGTGGTCAAAGGCTCTACAGTGAAGGAATGGGTAGAGATGAGTGCAGGTGCATTCAACCGTATCAAACCGGCGATCTCCACTCCACAGCCGCTTTTGAACTCGGCTTTCGCTGTTTACAACTTCGATGTCATCGATGGTATTAAATATACAATTGATGTAACCAAAAATGCGAAGTACAAGCCGGATGGAACGATTAATGATGCGTCTTCCAGCCGTGTGACTTCCATTACGTACGGCAATGAACCTTTGAAGGATGACCAACAGTTCATCGTGGTTACCAATAACTACCGCGCAAGCGGCGGCGGTAACTTCCCGGGTGTTAAAGCTGGGAAAATGATTATTGACTCCCAAATGGAAAACCGCCAGGTACTGATGGATTATATCAGTGCAGCCGGCACCGTTGATCCGACAGCAGACAACAACTGGTCGATCGCTCCAATCAAAGGGAACGTCAATGTGACCTTCACTTCTTCACCGAAGGCAGCTGCTGTGAAGCCTGCCAATGTTACAGACACAGGCACTAAAGATGTCAAAGGATTTGAAATCTATAATCTTAATCTAAAAGAAACTCCAGTTGCTCCAACCGGAGATGTGGAAGTTCACCTGCTCGGGGTCAACGACTTCCACGGCCAACTCGACACCACTTCTTATGTAGGTAGCGATGCAGTAGGAACTGCAGCAACTCTTGCAGCGTACTTGAAAGATACCCGTGCGAAATATGCAAATGCGTTGCTCTTCCATAACGGTGACTCAGTTGGCGCATCTGCGCCAGTATCCTCGCTTGAGCGTGATGAGCCGACGATGGAATGGATGAACCTGATGAAATTCGATGTGGGCAACTTGGGTAACCATGAGTTTGACCAAGGTGTTGAAGCCCTGAAAACACAGATTTTTGGCGGTAAAGATCCTAAGACCGTCAATAACACTACTATCGTTCATAAAGGCGCAGATTTTGACTACATCAATGCAAACGCGGTAGACAGCTCTTCTGGAGATCCGATCATTAACCCTTACGTAATTAAAGAAGTAGGCGGTGTGAAAATCGGATTTATCGGTGTGGTAACCAAAGCCACTCCAAGCAAAGTCTCTCCTGAGGGAACCAAAGGCGTAAAATTCCTGAGCGCCACAGAAGAAGTTGCAGCGATTGAAAAATATGCCGCAGAACTTCAGAAGCAAGGCGTACAGACGATTGTTGTGCTTGCACATGATCCGGCGACAACCAAAGCAGATGTGACTACGGGAGAAGCGGCTGACCTAGCTAACGCTCTTCCGGCGAACTCACCTGTTGACGTCGTGGTAGCAGGGGACAACCATGCACTTGCTAATGGCGTTGTAAACGGCAAGCTGATTGTTCAAGCCTATTCCTATGGTACAGCTTTCGAAGACATCAAGCTGGTTATTGATAGTGTAACTGGTGATGTGAAGAGCAAATCGGCGACTGTAACCAGCACTCTTCAAAAGAATGTTACACCAGATGCGGAAACTGCAGCCCTGGTGGACAAATATCTGAAACTTCACCCTGAACTGACTCTGCCTGTAGGTACTACAGACGGAACAGTAACCCGCACTGATGCTTACAATAATGAGGCTGCTCTAGGGAACCTGATTGCAGACGCTATGCGTCAAGCTGATTTCCACGATGGAAAAGGTCTCGCTGATTTCGCCTTTATGAATCCGGGTGGTATCCGCGCTGATCTTCCGAAAGGCAATGTGTCTTTTGGCGACTTGGCCAAGATCCAGCCATTTGGCAACACGCTTGTAAAGCTGACCCTTACCGGTGCACAGATCAAGACACTGCTGCAGCAGCAATGGGCAACCAAAGCTGATGGAACTGCAGATACGAAGACACTGCAAATTTCCGGCCTGAAATATACGGCCAACATGTATTTGCCGGTTGCTGATCGTATCGCTAATCTTACCAAGACAGACGGAACACCAATCAGCATGACTCAAAACTATACTGCGGTAGTTAATAACTTCATGGCTGCAGGCGGCGACAACTATAAGGTGCTGACTGCAGCCAGTGAATCCCTGGCCGGTCCGATTGACCTGGATGTATTCTACAATTACGTTAAGAATACTTTCAAGGGCGGTCAAATCACAGCAAAAGTTGAAGGCCGAATCACGAATAATACTGTAGCTCCGGCTCCAACTTCGAACCCGGGAGGGTCTGTGGCAACACCAACACCTACTCCTACGGCTACGCCGGCTGCATCAGCAACACCTGCACCAAGTGTAAAACCAACAGCTCCAACTGCAACACCTGCACCGAACTTTAAGGACCTGGGTAAAGTGGCATGGGCACAAGAGGCTATCAGCTCTTTGGCATCCAAAGGTATTGTGAAGGGTCTGGACGGAAGCAACTTCGCACCGAACAAAACCGTAACGCGTGCTGAATTCATAACGATGCTGGTTCGTGCCCTGAATCTCAGTACTTCAGGAGCAAACGCCTCATTTAATGATGTGAAGCAAGGAGTATGGTACACAGATGCCATCACTGCTGCTGTTAATGCGGGTATTGTGAAAGGTTCCGGCAACGGCAAGTTTGAACCGGGGCGTGAAGTGACCCGCGAAGAAATGGCGATGATGATCGCCGCTGCACTTAAAGATCAATTGAAACCAATGGATACCAAGTCAGCGCTGGCAAACTTTAACGACAAGTCTAAGATTGCTTCTTACGCCCAGGATGCAGTAGCCCAGCTTACACAGCTTGGTATTGTCAATGGGGTGGATGGAGAGAAATTCGCACCGAAGAGCGATGCAACCCGCGCTCAAGCGGCGGTTATCATTTACCGTATGCTGGAAAAGAAGGCTTCCTAAGCTTTGAACCCAGCATGAAATAACAAATGCAAAAAGGAGCTCAGTGTCATCTTTGGATGACAGCGGAGCTCCTTTTTTTTGATGCAGTGATAGCTAGAGATGACCAGTATATGGCGAGACCCGTGTATGTTTAATGCACACGGGTCTCTTTGGGGGTTACTTTGTAGCAGCTTCCCACTTACAGCGGACCGGGGAGACAATTGCATTTTCTTTTTTCAACTCAGTGAAGGCTTTATCGATAGCTTTGCGTTCCAGACCAGACAGCTTTTCAACTTCGCCTGCGCTTAGCGGCGTTGCTGATGCCTTGATAATATCCAATACTTGCTCCTTAACACTCATGTGTTCCACGTCCTTCTCCATTTAATTGTAAGACTATGAATTCAGATAGGTTCTTTAGTATAAGAGATAATAGGACGGAATGCAGTGATATTTTTAGTTTACAACAATATCCATAAGTGATATCATAATCATATCAAATACATATCTTATGG
>NZ_LVWH01000193.1:0-40557 GCF_001909045.1 Paenibacillus sp. P3E
ATAATCTTTTAATACCGCCCCAAGCTCGGCTGTATACTTGGTCAGCCTTAAGCTTATCTCTGTGCGCATCACATCACGGGTCAGGCCATAGCGTTCCTGATATCCCCGGCAAAAGATTTTGTAATACACCAGGAATTCCTCCTGTTCATCTGCCAGTACCCGGATATTCCGCTGCTTCAGCTCTTTTTGCAACTGATAGGTATCCTGCATGATACGGCGCTGGATGGTTTGACCGGCCATTAAATAGGCGCGTTTGAGGATATTGCCGGAGTTCTCGATCTCCTTCAGGCTTTTGCCAACCATTGTATCTATGTAAGGGAGCAAAATGAGGTCACGTACCATCGTCCGCTCATCAATCGTTATCAATTTATCTACAGGGTCGCGTTCTGTTCCTCGTACTGCTCAACATGCTCCGTCATGATCATTTTTGTTTTCCACCGCTCGTTTCCCTCTAGCTTGGTGACTGTGACCCCTCCTTAATGATAAAGCCAGTAATTCTCCTCTCTGCCGTTCTGTACGCCCTGCTCCTGTGAGGTATCATACGGCACGTTACGTTCAGCCCTCAAGGATGGATGCTGTCTGGATAGGCTTGGATACGCTCCATTGTATGTAATTTTCGGCTGACAGGACTTTAGATGCCTTGATGATCTCCGGTGGCAAGACAGGTCGCCCGGATGCGGCCGTCACGGATGCCGTTCACCTCGATCTTCCGCTGAGTAATCTTCCCTACTTTGTCCAGGTATATGATTTCTATTGTTTGGCCGATACTCATTTTCATGCGATAGTCTCCAAAAAATAAGAACGTTTGTTTGCATTATAACCAAACATACGTTCCTTATACAATGAGAAAGATATTCTTTGATTGGGATAAAAAAGAAAAAATTGACTTCGCTCACTTTATTGAAGATATAGACATATATGTTTAGACAATCCTTGTTAAGTTTTGTAAAGTGTCTATCTATAATACATATGAGGAGTGTACACAATGAGAAGGTTAAAACTATTATTAGTGCTAGTGTTAATGTTTGTGTTTGTGGCTTTGCCTGTACAGGGGGCTTTTGCTGATGTGTCTGCAACAGACACTATAAAGGTTATTCGAGTCGATTTTGGTCAAAGTTATAACTTTGACAATTGGGTTATTGATGGTACTGGTAATTTTAATGACCCTAAATTTATTGATGAAAACAAAATCACTGTGGTAGCTCAGATATTGGGTTATCGTAGTTTTCCTTTAAGTGTAGGTTCAGCAGGGGGTGCCAAAGCGAGGTATATGGAGATAACACTTTATCCGGGAGCTACGTTATCTCGCGTTGATCTAAAGATGGGTAATACTCTAGTAGTTTCATTTTCCAATTCTGATTTGACAGATATTACCCCAACACCAACGCCTACGAGTACTCCAGTGCCGACTGCATCACCATCAGCTACACCTTCACCGACTGCAACAGCAACTACGGTGCCGACTTCAATACCAAAACCAACCGCAACTCCAACACCGTCAGAAACTCCGACTCCGAAACCAACGGTAACACCAGAACAACCGGATGGTGATCGAGCGCTCCTTACGATTACATTCATTAATGGAACAGAAAAGGAATACGATCTTCCAGAGTCCGAGGTTGAAGCATTCGTAAATTGGTACGATGCCCGTGATGCTGGTAGAGGTTCAGGCATGTATGCAATTGATAAACATAGCAACAATAAAGGCCCGTTCAGTAAGCGCAAAAATTACGTCGTATTTGATAAAATCCTCACCTTTGAAGTAAGTGAGTACACAATTTCTAAATAAACATTCCCAGTACCTACCTCCTCTACCAATTATAGCCAAACACTATAATTGGTAGAGGAGGTTTTTTTATGTTTATATCCCCTATGCTGCTGCAAACGGCCCCTGGTCCGTTTAGCCACAGCGATTTTATATATGAGCCAAAGATAGACGGCCATCGACTGATCTATTCCCAGCAAGTAGGGAGAGTCAGACTGTATACCCGCCACAATAACGACTGCACCCGGCAGTACCCTGAGCTTCAGCTCCCATTTACTGATGACATTATTTTGGACGGTGAGGTCGCCTGCGTCGATCCAGCTACGGGTGTTTCAGATTTTGAATCGGTAATGAGTCGGTTCCAGGCACGCCGTGTAGACAAGATAAAACAGCTCACAGCCAACCTCCAGCCTATTATGCTATCTTTGACATCTTGCACTTCAAAGGCCAGGACCTGCGTGCGCTTCCGCTCCTCCAGCGAAAAGATGTACTTGCAGGATTTCCTTCCCCTCCAGTGTTCGGCGTAGTGCCGTACGTAGACGGTGCAGGCGAGGCGTTATTCCGGCAGATTGAGACGCGGGGTATGGAAGGCATTGTGGGCAAACGCAAAAACAGCACCTATGAGACTGGACGCCACTCTCACGCCTGGCAAAAGGTCATAAACTGGACCTATGTAGAGGTTTATATCACGGGATTTCGTAAGCAAGAATTTGGGTGGCTTGCTGCGGTGCCTGATCCGTCCGGTAAGCTACGCCCTGCGGGAATTATCGAGCTTGGGGCATCCGCGCTGCATAAGCAGGCGTTCCGAGGCGTGGCCGGCCAGTTGGTGACTGGGGAGGATAAGGAGTTTGTACATCTGGAGTCCCGGCTTCGCGCCAAGGTAAGGATGAGGAATTGGACTAAATGCGGCATGCTACGGAGTCCAGTATTTTCAGAGTTTATCTTATAACCATAAAAAGCCCGCCGACTAGTTAGGGTTAGGGCATTCGACGGAGCAACTGACACTGCTACCCGATTAGAGCAACTACGAGTGAACCTAGCTTCATTACCATTTTCTCTATTTAGTAAATCCGCCAACGTTGGATGCTGGTGGAATGAACATAGGTTCGGTTATTAGTTTTGAAGATTAAATCAAGAATGATTTAGAGATGATTACCAGCAATATGAACAGAACCAGCATTGCAGTGGTAGAAGTAAATCCTCCACCCCAACCTCAAACGGTGAGATACGGTTTACTTTCTCCACGTCTATACCTTTCAAGCTTTACTGATCAGGAATAACCTATTACATGTTCCATATCAGTAAAAGAAAGGGGGAATAAACCATGAACTTTCGCAAACAAGCCAAATTACTACAGGGAAAAACCATACAGGTGACAACCACTGGCAGTATTTATACCGGAACTCTCTTATCGGTTGGCACAGATTTTCTTATTCTAAGTTCCATCATTAGAGGGCGTAGAAGACGTCGCATCATTCGATTGGCAGAGATTATTCTGCTGTCTAGGTTATTCGGCTAAAAAATATCAGTTACAGAAACTAGGAGATCTCCCGAGATCTCTTGTATAAACAGGAATAACCCGTCAGGCACAAGCCCGGCGGGTTATTTTATGTATGCTCTGAATTCAAATCGTTCCCGGATAAACCGTCCACCGGCTATCTTGATACTATTCGGGGAATATCCCTCTACTATCCCGCCATAATCCATGATATGTTCCTTCTGGATCATCTTCAGGCAGGAACCATACAGATACCTTAGACTGTGCCAGGGCAGCAGCCAGAAAGTCGGTATCGCTCTCCATGACTTTGTATGTTTTATTCATCTCCCCGATACCCAAACTCCCTAATCTTCTCTCCGTTTTCAAACACCTCTATAAAACGTAAGTGACCTTCTTCGGCTGAGGCGGCAATCATTCTCGCTGTTGCCTCTTGGATCGTTGCCGCCGCAATTGTCTCTTCAGGCTTGTCGTCGCGAAAAAACATATCACTAACCGCGTACACCGCATCGTCAATCTTAACCTCGGTATGTCCATGTACATCCCTTCGTTTCACTTTAATATAGCCTATTGGTAATATTGTGAAAATACGTTTGGAAGTCAGGTTGTAAATATGGAATTTGAGGTGTTAGAACCTATGAAAGAGCTAATTTCCATATAAGGCTCTGCCAAGCTGTTCAGCTGTTTCTTTCTGCATACTGGGTGTTGCATGCGTATGGCGCATACCATGAAACTTCATTTTCTTAGACCGACTTTCTCTAGGGTTTTATTAAATGCCCTCCTAATATTGCTCTTGTTGGTCGCTAACAAGCGCTATAACTCTCGATGAAAAAGATTCATTAAGCTCTAACCGGTAGTTTAGCGTCGTGTCTATGTTCTAAAATATAGAGGAGAATTCGTATCATCTAACGAATAAGTTGGCGAAGTTGCTAAGCTGAGCAATAGTTAAAACATTTGAGGTGGGAAACAATGCTTAATAATCAAGTTATTTATTGGATAGGTGGTTCCTCTTGTGCTGGTAAAAGCACACTAGCAAAAATGTATGCAGAAAAGTACGAATTGGAGCTATATTCATGTGATGAATATTTTGATAGACATTTGCAGGATGTTTCAACTAGTGAGTACCCGGCGATGCATAAAGTTTCTACGATGAGCCCTAATGAAGCTTTCTATACAAGGGAAGTCCAAGAACAGCTAAGTGTATATATACAGGTTTTTATTGAGGACTTTTCGTTTGTCATAAAGGACCTCGCAAAGAGAAAAGATAAACCTGTTGTTGTTGAAGGCAATCAATTATTACCTTCGCTCGTATCAGCACATTTAAATGAACATCATAAAGCTATCTGGATTATTCCGGCAGAGCAATTTCAAAGAGAACAATATTCCAAAAGGGAATGGATACAAGGCATATTGCAAAACACTGAAAACCCCGCTGTAGCTTTTAACAAATGGATGTTTCGCGATGCATTATTTTCAGAATTCGTCCAAAAAAGTGCCTTTGAATTACAGCTAAATGTATTAGAAGTAGACGGCAGTAACACTCTACAGGAGAACTTTAGACTGATTGAAAATCTCTTCAGTGAAATCATACATGATTGAACTATCGGGAATCCTTAGTTGATGCGTCTACTATTCGTTAATTTACTGTATACATAGGTTGGCTCAGCATCTCAAGCTTTGCAAATTGTAGTGAAAGTCTTTTATCATTTTCGCCAAAGTTTAGACATCCACAACTTCTATTCGTCACGAACCTTCACATAATATGGTACCTCTCTTACAAGAGATATGATTCAAGAAATCAGCAATGATCTTATATATTTTGTTTATTTAAGGGCTAAGTCCTTGCACTATTACTGGAGGTATTTATATGGCTAAATTACAGGACCATTATGACACCAATAAATTTTTAAATATGGAATTTATTTATCGTGACAATAGACCCGATCAGGGCTGCAGCTTTAAAATAACAAGTTTTGAACACGGAAGTGTCATTGCTAGTGATATAGGGTGGACAAACGCTACCTTAAATAAATTTATTGAAATTATCAATTTCCGTCTCAGGGAAAGTATTTTCTTATTCATGAACCTTTTGAGGAGTTTATTTTAAATAATCTTTTAATACCGCCCCAAGCTCGGCTGTATACTTGGTCAGCCTTAAGCTTATCTCTGTGCGCATCACATCACGGGTCAGGCCAAAGCGTTCCTGATATCCCCGGCAAAAGATTTTGTAATACACCAGGAATTCCTCCTGTTCATCTGCCAGTACCCGGATATTCCGCTGCTTCAGCTCTTTTTGCAACTGATAGGTATCCTGCATGATGCGGCGCTGGATGGTTTGACCGGCCATTAAATAGGCGCGTTTGAGGATATTGCCGGAGTTCTCGATCTCCTTCAGGCTTTTGCCAACCATTGTATCTATGTAAGGGAGCAAAATGAGGTCACGTACCATCGTCCGCTCTCCGATCGTTATCATTTTATCTCCGGGATCCCGCTGCTGCTCCTCGTACTGCTCCACATGCTCTGTCATGATCATCTTGGTTTTCCAGCGTTCGTTGCCTTCAAGTTTACTCATTTATAATGCCCTCCAATCTGTTCAGCTCTCTCCAGGGCAACTCCGGATTCAAGTAAGGATGATGCTCTAATAAGGGCCTGGTTTCCGTACCGGGCTTTAATTCCGTCGATGGCCCGTTCCTTATTGTAAGAGCGGACCCGGTCATCGAACAGCGTAAGCTGGATCACACGGTCATCCGAAAGGTGGGACAACGTGATGGCTAAGCGCCCTACAGGCAGTCCGGACCAATGGTCCACGAACAATTTCAGCGCCGCTGCGGCTACTTCATGCGTCAACGATGAAGGCTCGGGCAAGGTCATCTGGCGCTCGTAGGAGTGTGAACGCTCTCCGTCCGTCTCCAAAACTGAAACAGATACCACAGCCCCCATGTAACGATACCGCCGTGCCCGCTGGCACACCTCGATGACGAGCTCAAGCAGCACAACCTCGATATCTATAAGCCGGGTGTATAAATTCCAGCGCAGCGCCTTGCCATGCCCCACGGATTTAATCTGATGACGGATCCCCGTGACCACAGGGCTAGGATCTAGCCCACGCGCAGTTTGCCAGTAATATTCCGCCTGGATATCACTTTGCTTGCCCATGGTTATACGCATTCGTTGTTTAAACTCCGGCAGCTCCATCCGGGCAATATCTCCGATTGTGGATATACCCATGCGCCAGAAATTCCTGGTCATTCTAGACGCCACCATAAACATATCCTGGACCGGCAGTCTCCACAGGGTGGACTCTAATTGGTCGAAGGTAAGTTCGTATATTCCCTCTTTCGTCTTTTTGGCATAATTATCTGTAGCCATCTTTGCCATAACTTTAGTAGATCCAATGCCTACCCGGGTCCAGACCCCTGTCGACAGCAGAACATGGTGCTGGATTTTTTGAATCATATATTTCAGTGATCCCCCAAAATAAGCGAGTGAGCCTGTGATATCCAGAAACTGCTCATCGATGCTGTAGGGTTCCACCAGATCCGTATAGGTCCGATAGATTTCTGATATCAAAAGCGAGACCTTAATGTAAGTTCCCATGCGGGGACGTATGACGATTAGCCCAGGGCATTTTGTCATAGCCTCCCCCACTCGCGATGCCGTTGTTACTCCCTGAGCTTTGGCAATGGGGCAGGCTGCCAGCACAATGCCGTTCATACGGGTAGGGTCTCCGATTGCGACAGGTTTATCCCGATGTTCGGGATGAGCTGCTTTTTCGACGCTTGCATAAAAGGATTGGCAGTCGGACAGTAAAATAACGCGATTCTTAGGCATAGCGCTTCTCCTCTACCCGCTGCCAAGCGAGAATATTAGCAACAATGAACACTCGAGGTGCCCCGGCGGCAAGACAATGGGCCCGGATCCGCCCGTCCCTGATTCCCAAAACCTCGATTTTCCGCTGAGATATGTTCCCCGACTTATCCATATATACAATTTCAATCATTTGACCGTTTCGAATCTGCATAAGATCCGCCTCCAGAACAGGAACATTTGTTTGTATTATAACCACGATCGAGATTTTTAAGCAATGGTAAAATAGAACAAACGTTCCTAATTCCCAGCAATCACCTAACTTAGGATGGCATATTAGGCCGGCAGAACTCTTACGCCCTTCACAAAGCAGGGAGCGCGCGCCGTTCATTACAACAACTGCATAAGTTTCCCCATACCAAATACCCCGCCAATTCTGGCAGGGTACCGGGGTTACTTAATATTTAATTTATTATCATGACTGCCTAATTTATTTGTAGTATGAAGTAGTCAGGGGAATAAAGACGGAGGAGCCCTCTTGAACATCCCCGGTTACAAAAAGTTTACTTACTCCTGAAATATTCACTTCTATCGTTATGAGTCCCTCCTCAGCGGTAATGTTCTGTTTCTTAAGCACCGTGTCGGTATCACTGTCTATAATGGAAAAGTCTTTAATATCGTCGCCGATCGCCGCAACCTGGAGATACAGCTTCTGATATTTTTTATCGGGGTAGAGCATGAAGGAAGAGCCACGGGTTCCATTGCCGTTATCGAAATGGACATCTTTATAATCCTTGTCTTTATACACCGTTTTGTCCGGATCTTTGGTGTGATAGGACGAATCAAATCCGGCAGCAATGGATACTCCCTCTGTTTGTTCTCCTAACAAGATGGTGTTGGCTGCGGCATTAAAATTAACGGTAACGCCTAACAGATCCGATACGGCTCTAACAGGTAAGTACGTTGTATTGTTATAAGTAATCGGAGCTACGACTGCACCGCTGCTATTCTTAAGCTGGACGGGCTGGCCATCGACCTTGAATTTGATTCCGGGATTGAGGAAAGCCTTGATCTCTTGCAGGTTGGCACCGGCATATACACCTGTCCCCATCCCTCCAAGTACAGCAAAAACAGTTAGCGCGGCTGTTATCTTCTTTTTCACTTGGTCAAACTCCTCTCCGATATTTCAAATTTTGATTTCCTATATTGGAAGTATAATGAATCATCCCCTGGTATGCAATATTTTCCGGGTCTCTCCTTTTCATAGCTGTATCAAAACCCAATATATGGTACGATTACAGTACTAGCTGTATTTATGAGCATGAAGAGTGATGCCATGCCATACCGTACTATAAAGGGGCTGATCGAGCTGGCTATCTTTTACTGGGCTTTTTTGGTTATAGGAATTATTGTTGTTGGTGGTTTGTTAGGTACTAAAAGACGTAAGTGATTCCTAAGGCTGCTATGCCTTAGTCCATAAAGATAATTACCATACTGCGGACGAACCTCTTTCGCGAGCCGCATAGCATATCTCAAATATTACGGGAGGTATGTTCTATGACACGGTTACTTGATGCAAGGACTTCGCAGAATGTAAGTATTGCCGGCAGCATGAATGGTGTGGGACTGACAGCCAACCAGAATGTGCTAATCGGACAGATTGGACTAACCACCGCAGGAGCGGAAGGTCCAATCAGAGTACAACTTAACGGTGTTGCATCTTTTTTTGTGTTTTCAGGAGGATTTATCACG
Organism: Paenibacillus sp. P3E; assembly: GCF_001909045.1. Classification (NCBI taxonomy): domain Bacteria; kingdom Bacillati; phylum Bacillota; class Bacilli; order Caryophanales; family Paenibacillaceae; genus Paenibacillus; species Paenibacillus sp. P3E. The sequence goes on from NZ_LVWH01000193.1 coordinate 8,820, forward strand.
TTAACCCTGTTTGCAGTTAGAGGGAGTATAGCTACTGATCCCCTAGTCGCTTCAAATAGACTTCAATTAAATCCCGGGGCAACAACACCGACTAATTTATTTCCGCTTTACTTAATATGCTCTGATTACAATCCCGCTCCAGCAGATGAGATCATCTATTCCTTATTTGTGAACAGCTCGATAAACGTTAACCGTGTAGGTCCCGAAAGTTTCAATGGATGCGCCTATTCAGATTAGGTAATTTCTTGAAAAGAAGAAATCCGCCAGCCTATGGCTGACGGATTTGGTCTGTCGATGCAGCATCGACGCTTACAGCAGAATAGTCTTCGAGATGATTACCAGCAAAATAAACAGAACCAGGATTGCACCGGTAGAAGTAAATGCACCATATCCGCCGCCGTATCCGCCAACATTTTCACCCATAATGTAATTCCTCCTTAAAATAGAGTACGGCTTAGGATATGCGGATTTCACCCCTGCGCTTGGGCATACCGGTAAAAGATGTGCTTCAGCGGTTGGTAGAAATTAAATAATAACAAAGATGTAACTTTAATGACTGTTAAGGATTGCCAAGGAGGTTTAATAATAAATACATAGTATTTTAGAGATAGCGGTAAGGGAAGTGAAAGATATGAAGAAAAAGGACATCCAGCTTGCACTTGTTGCCAGCATATGTCAACGTGTCCATCTGGTTAGCGGAGAAACGTATACTGGAAAATGTGAAATCAATCCGGCTGCCGACGTTTTGGAGATTATAACGAATGAGGGACGGCTTAAGCTCCCCTACTGGACCATAAAACGTTTCGTACAGCTTTAACCCTGAGGTGAAATTCATGAGCAAATCCAAACGTTCCGATCAGGCCATCGTCTCCCTTTTACTCGGTCTGGCTTCTTCTTTGATTATCGCCTTTTTTGTCATCCGCTATATTATTCAGCATGTCTCGTTTGCCCCTTAAGCTCCACGAACCGTCTCCTGATGGAGAGTACACCATAATTCATCCAGGTCATAAAATCCACCTCGTGTACACATCACGCATACGATCCGCATTGCCGAATTTGGCGTAATATTAAAAAAAAGACCCTGCCGCTAACCGGCAAGGCCAAGTACATACAACAGGTGTTACTTCTACTATAACGCATAATTATTAAGAGAGTGTATGAACCCCCGGCTTCCTTTTAACGTAATGATGAAGATATTTATTAAACGGAGATGATGATTTTGCAGCAGGAAAACAGGATTTGCCCGACATGTGGAGGCAGCCATTTCACGAAAGGAGTAATGAAAAGCAGTAATGCCAACGTTAGACCGATCGGCAAACCTTTTTCATTTGGCTCTCCAGTGATTTTCACCTTTTGCAAACAATGTGGCGAAGTCGCTTCCATAAAAATTGAAAACCCCGAGAAATTCTAACCTGCTGCTCAGCTGTCATTCTCTGTCCGAAGTAAATCGATTCCTTGTGTAAGGATAATCTGATTACCCGGCCGATCTGCCCAGAAGATTGAATCTCCCACTCTCTCCACACCTTGACCCGCACCATAGGTTGGCGGTTTAATTCTGTTCACAAATTTGAATTCATGACCGTCGAACCTGTAATGATCCAAGCCCTGAGCATATTCCTTGCCATATTCATTCGATCCATGGAGATTGGCATAGAGATTATCTTTTATAAAAAAGATTCCCTGGTAACCGCCCTCACCACCAAATTGCCCTGACAAAGGGTATACCGCCTGTTGGTGAAAATCCCTGTCAAATCTTTTTATTTCATTTCTATCATGATAGACCACCCAAAATGATCCTTTATACTTGGCTATGGATTCTGCTGTACCCTGACCGATATTATATTGCTCAATTTGCTTCAGATCTGAAAGTCTATACTTCACAATTCGACTAATCCGCTCCTCTTCCGGCGGAGAGGCGTTGAAGTTATAAACAGTAGCGTACAGAAATTTATTTGAAACCAAACAATCTCCAAAGGACATGAAGCGTTTCTTGCCGTCTTTGCCTGTATAAGCATTTTTCTTTTCCGTTATGTATTTCCCAGCCACTCCATACACTGAAATTGTATTGGAAAGAGCAAAGTCTCTATCCCGGTCCGAAGTGATATAAATCCTTTTTTCATCTGCACCTACGCCTTGCCATGCGCTGAAAGGATTTCTCATTTTAATCGCAGTAATTTTGTCATGATAAGCATTTGCCTGGGAATTCACAGCAAACCATCCGCTGATTCCAGCAATTACACAAGCTACAGTCATCATTCTTCTCACAGGAACTACCTCTTTTTTTATTTTAGAATATACGGTAACAACAACAGCCCGAGTCCAACAGCTGCAAAAATGGCTGCACCCATAGCAGAAACTACAAAGTAGGCTCTAGGCGGCTCCTTCACTGCTTTCCAGCCCTGGGTAATCCGCCAAAAGGAGTAAGGCCGGATTGCAGCATAGGCTGCCGCCGCCGTCCAGACTGCAAGAAATGCTGTGAATACCCATGAAATAGCGTTTGGCATTGAACCACTCCTCCTATTCATCCCATCAGCCACTAAGAAAAGGCCATACTCCGCATAAATACCCCCGCCTCTTCAGGCAGGGTCCAAGCTTCCATCCGGTGTAATCTCACTATAGCCCAAATGGAACAATATGTAAATGGGGAATCGGCGTTTCATTCCCGTCCGCGACCAGGGTCCTCTCTGCCTCTCATTAATTTCTTGATTCAGGTGATTGATTTCTGCAGGATTTTATCTTACAATGGGTTCATAAACGCGCGTTTACGTAAAAAAGGGGGGCACTATGCGCAGCGAAGATATAGCAAAGCTCGCCGGGGTATCCCGAAGCACGGTTTCCCGCGTGATCAACAACTATTCCAACGTCCCTGAGGAGACCCGGGCCAAGGTGCTGAAGGTCATTGAGCAGCATCAGTATGAGCCGAACAGCTTCGCCCGGGCTCTGGCCGGCAAGAAGACCGACACGATCGGACTTTTCGCTATCAGCATGAACGAGAAAGAGAACACGACCCGGATCTATCAGAACAATTACTTTGCGCCTTTCGTTGATGCCGTTGTCGACACTTCGAATGCCCGCGGCTGTTATGTGCTGATACACACCGTATATTCTCCGGACGATTTCCTGAAGGTGAAGCAGGCTTTCCTGCAGAAACGGATTGACGGCGGCATTATCGTCGGCACCCAGAAGGATATTGATATCGTGCGTGAGATGGTCAGTCTTGAATTTCCGCTTGTGCTGATCGATTACGACATTTCAGAGATTATGTCAGAGCATCTCGACCGCAACCATCTGGCTATCGTGAATTCCAAGGACTACGAGGGTACGGTTGAAGCCATTGAGTACCTGATCAGCCTGGGCCATGAAGAAATCGGCATGATCTGCGGCCGCATGAACACCTATTCCGGGCGGGAACGCTACATGGCCTACGAGGATACGCTGAAGAAGCACGGACTGGTGCTGAATGAGAGATTCGTCCTGAAGGGTGATTTTCTCAAAGAAACCGCCTATGAAGAGGTCAAGAAGCTGCTTGCTTCCGGTGAAGCTCTGCCGACCGCCTTCTTCTCCTCCAACGACGATATGGCTATCTCTGCGATGGAAGCGTTCTCTGAACATGGGATTTCCGTACCTGAGGACATCTCCATCGCCGGCTTCGATGATGTGCAGATGGCCTCACGCATTCATCCCAAGCTGACCTCCGTCCGTCTGCCGATTTACGAAATGTCCAAGGCTGCGGTTGAGAAAGTAATCGAGCTGTGCGATTCCCGTCAGCCGACCTTCAGCACCATCAGCTTCCCGGCGCGGCTGGTCGAAAGAGATTCCTGCCAGCCGCCAAAGAAGTAAGGCAATCATTGATTACCCAAGCAGAAACGGCTTATATTTCGAGAAACTCCCTTTCCCCCGAGGGAATTTTTTCTCAACCTTGTAAACGCGCGTTCACAATTGAAAGGAGAGTTTTCTCTAATGAAATTCGGAACCTTTGACGACACTCGCAAAGAGTATGTAATCAACACTCCCAAAACGCCTTACCCATGGATCAATTACCTCGGCAACGAGCAATTTTTCGGCCTCATCTCTAATACTGCCGGTGGTTACACCTTCTACCGCGATGCGCGGATGAGAAGACTTACCCGTTACCGGTATAACAATATTCCGCTGGACACAGGCGGACGCTACTACTACCTGTATGACGACGGTGATTTCTGGACCCCGGGCTGGATGCCGGTAAAACGCGACCTTGATTTCTACGAATGCCGCCACGGGCTGGGCTACACTTCCATTACAGGCGAACGCAATGGTATTTCTGTGAACCAGCTCGCTTTTGTACCAATGGGCCATAATGCTGAAGTCCATCGTCTGGTCGTTAAGAACACTGGCTCTGCGAAGAAATCCGTGAAGCTGTTCTCTTTTGCCGAATTCTGTCTCTGGAATGCCAATGATGATATGACCAACTTCCAGCGTAACCTCAGCACCGGCGAAGTTGAAGTGAAAGATTCCGTTATCTATCACAAAACCGAATACCGTGAGCGCAGAAATCACTACGCTTTCTACTCTGTAAATAAAGAAATTGCCGGCTTCGATACAGACCGCGAATCCTTCGTGGGTATGTACAATGGTCTGGACGCTCCGCAGGCAGTCGCTGCCGGTGAAGCCACCAACTCCGTTGCCAGCGGCTGGTCGCCCATCGGCTCCCATGCTCTGAACATCACGCTGGAACCAGGTGAAGAACAAAGCTTCATCTTCGTACTCGGCTACATCGAGAACCCTGAAGATGAGAAATGGGAATCCCTGAATGTCATCAACAAGAAGCCTGCACAGGCTGTAATCGAGCAATTCGCTACGGATGCTCAAGTGGATGCCGCCCTGGCTGTTCTGGCTGCACACTGGGATAACCTGCTGTCCAAATATCAGATTCAGAGCAGTGATGACAAGCTTAACCGCATGGTTAATATCTGGAACCCGTACCAGTGTATGGTTACCTTCAACATGTCCCGTTCCGCTTCCTATTTCGAATCGGGGATTGGCCGTGGTATGGGCTTCCGCGACTCCAATCAGGACTTGCTCGGCTTTGTTCACCAGATTCCAGAGCGCGCCAGAGAACGTATTCTTGATATCGCTGCTACCCAGTTCCCTGACGGCAGCGCGTACCACCAGTACCAGCCGCTCACCAAAAAGGGCAACAATGAAGTCGGCTCCGGCTTCAACGATGATCCGCTATGGCTGATCTCGGGAACGGCTGCCTATATTAAGGAAACCGGCGACTACTCGATCCTTGATGAGCAGGTTCCTTTTGACAGCAATCCGGATCACACAGCTACCCTGTTCGAACACTTGAAGCTGTCCTTCGAGCATGTAACGAACAACCTCGGACCTCACGGCCTGCCGCTGATCGGACGCGCGGACTGGAATGACTGTCTGAACCTGAACTGCTTCTCCACCGAGCCGGGCGAATCGTTCCAGACGACTGAGAATATCGCAGGCGGCGTAGCGGAATCCGTGTTCATCGCAGGTCTGTTCGTCTTCGTCGGACCGGACTATGCTGAAATCTGCCGCATGCGCGGACTGGACGATGTAGCTGCAGACGCGGTTGCGAAGATCGAGAATATGAGTGCCATCACTCTGTCACACGGCTTCGACGGCGACTGGTTCCTGCGTGCATATGACCACTACGGCGACAAGATCGGCAGCAAGGAGAACGAAGAAGGCCAAATCTTCATCGAACCGCAGGGTATGTGCGTAATGGCGGGTATCGGTGTTGAGAACGGTCAAGCTGCCAAAGCGCTGACTTCCGTTCAGGAACGTCTGGATACGGATTACGGTATCGTATTGCAGCAGCCTCCGTACTCCAAGTACTATCTGAACCTGGGTGAAATTTCTACGTACCCTCCGGGCTACAAGGAAAATGCCGGTATCTTCTGCCACAACAACCCTTGGATTATGATTGCTGAAACCGTGCTGGGCCATGGCGACAGAGCGTTCGATATCTATAAGAAAATCGCTCCGGCTTACCTGGAAGATATCAGCGAAGTTCACCGTATGGAACCTTACGTGTACTCGCAGATGATCGCTGGTAAAGATGCCGTACGCCACGGGGAAGCTAAGAACTCCTGGCTGACAGGTACCGCTGCATGGAACTATGTAGCGATCACACAGTCCATTCTCGGTATCCAGGCTGATTTCGCCGGTCTGAAAGTAGATCCTTGTATCCCTACTGAGTGGGGCGGCTTCGAAATCACCCGCGTCTTCCGTGGAGATACTTATGTAATTCAGATCAAGAACCCGAACCATGTCTCCAAAGGCGTAGCCAGCCTCACCCTCGACGGCGCTGCTGTTGAAGGCAACATTATCGCTCCTGTCGGGGATGGTGCCGTGCATCACGTGGTTGTAGAACTGGGCTAATCCGCTTTCTGCTCCGCGGGTACAGCCTATCCATTTAAGAGTTTCACTGCGGGTCTCTTCCTTGTAAAAGGAGGGGCCCGTTTTTGTGCGGATCATAACTTCATGGCGCTAGCCCAACAATGAAAACAGCGGCAAGCCAGGACGAATATAGTCCTAGACTGCCGCTGTTTTATTTGAGCCAATGTCCCCGTTAACCGAATGAACTGTTCGATGATATCATATTACAATTCTAAAGTTTTAAAGAGAAATGGTTTACCTTTTAGGTAATTTCTTATTATGGCTTGGGCATAAGGCTGTTCTTCCTTAAGCCCCTCTGTTTCCCTCGGGTCAGGGGCATGGTGACAATAATTTTCGATCATGACCATCACAGTAAAACTCTCCAACGCTGGGAGCCAGTCAGCTTCTAATCTCATAATGGTCTCGTAACCGTTAATTACTAATTCCCTTTGCAATGGATGCAACCCTAGAATTGTATGAGCTATATCATAAAGATAATAACCAAATCCACATCTTCCAAAATCGATTGGACGGGGTTCACCATTATGAAAAACAATATTGCCTTGGTGCAGGTCCCCATGAATTAATCCATAATTTCTGCTATCTCTTTGATGCCGGGTAATCCAAGAGAGTATCCTCTCAGCGGCCAATTGATACAATTGGAACTCTACATCTGTCAGGAACCGCTCATAATATTTATTCAAACGGTTCATAGCTCGCCTAAAGCTCTGCTCTCCCCAATTGGGCCGCACGAAATTAGGTGTCAACTCAAATTCCTGTGATGTTTTATGGAGTTGTGCTAAGAGAATCCCCTCTTTAAAGATTTGCTCATCAGCAAGTCCTCCACTCGCGTTCGTTCCCTCTACCCAACGCATCAACGAAGCGTAACTATAGTCACCATCCTCCAGATCGATTCTTAGAGTTTTGAAACCGTTGCGGTCTAATATTCCTTGGGGGATGGCAATATCAATCTTCTCAATCAAATACTCAAGCCAATCGATCTCAGATATTATTTCTTCTTCACTCATTCCCGAATGAATACGGAGTAAAAAGGATCCTTCCTTACTTGTATCAATTTGAAATGTACATGTATCGGAGAATTGGATAAAACGTATGTGCTCCCAGTCCAAGTTGTAATGTTGAAGCACCTTCAAAGCTGATAGCTTCGACTGCGAGATTGCCTGCTCTATTTCATTTTCAGATGCCATCATAAATAACCCGCTCATCACCTTTCTTCAACACTGGGTACACCATTAGAGTTTAGTACATATCGGGATAATTCTCCTAAATCATCAAGAATCACGTCCGCATCAACATAACCTGAAGTATCTGTTTCATTTCGTTTCCAAGCTGCCTTCATACCAATCCGCCCAACTCTGGTGGACGACGAAAAAGTGTTGCCTGCTCAAAACTATAGGCGATGCTGATTAGCGTGGGCTCACTGAAAGCCCTCCCGGAAAAGACAACACCAAATGGCCCCTGCGTTGAATCTCCATCCGCATCTATTGTTCCTTTTGCTGAATAACCGGCGGGCACGGTAATAAGGGGATACCCTAACCGGGCAGCTATATACATACCATCAATGTCACCGGGTAACATTAATGCGTCTAAACCGTGTTGATCGAGTGCATAGTCAATCCCTTGCGCTACAGCCAGATGATTATATTCTTGACGCTTAAGCTGATAGGTTGTCTCGATTAACGCATTTTGTTCCGAGCGAATGAGATTATCTTGGCCAAATTTCAATGCGGACGCAGCGTGTTTCTGATTATATTCAATCAGTTCTTGAAGAGAATGCACGGGGATATCCGGGTTCAATTTCGATAAATAGCGATTCAGGCCTGTTTTGAATTCGTAGCAGATTACCTCATTGTTCCATGAATGCTCCTCCAAATGGAGGTCCACAGGATCGATAACTGTAGCACCTTGCTTACGCAGAACTTCAATGGCGGCTTCCATGATAGAAAGTCTTTCTTCATCCAATGACCGATAGTAATGTCTGGGAATCCCAATACGGGCTTTACGTAGAAAGTCCCGGTCGAGATAAGTTGTGTAATCATGAAAAGTACGATGCGGACTATTCCATGTTGCCTTATCGTTTTCGTCAACCCCGGCGATTGTCCCGAGTAAAGTTGCTGCATCAGTGACCGTCCTGCAAATGGGTCCTGGTGTATCCTGACTTATGGAGATCGGGATAATACCGCTGCGGCTCGCAAACCCTACAGTAGGCTTTATTCCGACGAGAAAATGTTGGCTGGCCGGCCCAATAATCGAACCCGCGGTTTCTGTTCCTATCGCTGCTGCTGCCAGGTTTGCTGCTACCGCTGCAGCCGATCCTGAACTTGACCCGCTGACGAAAAGCTTACCAGGTCCATACGGATTCAATACGTACCCGCCTCTGGAACTGTATCCAGCCGGCATACGGTTAGACATAAAATTCGACCACTCAGTCATATTGGCCTTACCTAGAAGAACTGCGCCGGCAGCGCGGAGCTTTGCGGCAATGAACGAATCTTCAGGAGCAAACGACTCAGCTAATGCGATTGAACCAGCGCTCGTATGCATCCGGTCATGCGTATCAATGTTATCCTTAAGCAGGAGTGGAATTCCGTGCAGCGGCCCTCTACTACCTGTTGAATTTCGCTCAAGGTCAAGATTCCTGGCTATTTCAAGCGCATCCGGATTGATCTCTAATACGGCATTGATCAAAGAATTATAACTATGTATGCGTTCTATATATGCAAGTACGAGGGCTTCGGATGTACACTCACCCGAAGACATTGCACTTTGCATGCTCACCATATCGGCTTCCAGTATCCAAGCTTGTAAGTTGATGCGCATATATCTAAATACCCCCACTACTGGTATATTTTCGTACAACCGTAATGGTAACATGCTGCCTTGCCAAGGGTATAGGGAAAGTTTTAATTAAATAATAAAGTATCGTTATCATAAGCTTCTGGACCTAACAAATACAAGTACAAAAACCACCCGTTCGTCCGCTGCTCAGCGGTACGCCGGGTGGTTGAGGTTATTTGGAAATTGTCTGATGCACACAGTTCAGAACATGCCCTAGCAGTCTACGCCTTGCTTTCCGGGATCCACACCTTCATCTCGCCGCTGCCGCGGTTGCCCCACAGGTAATAGGGAATGGCTGTGATCTCTGCGGCTGCCACAGGTGCCTTCGCTTTGCTGTATAAGCCTCCGCTCCAGCCTGCCTGCTCTATCCGGCTGCCTTTGCTTTTTACCACTACCGCTCCGCCCAACAGCGAACCCTCAAAGCGTTCCGTGAACGAAGCGGATTCATTTAATGTAATTGAGCTCAGCGGCGCACCGTTGTCGGTCTCCTCCAGGCAATAGACCAGCGGGCCCCGCTGGATGGCTGTCTTCCCGGCATCTGCACGCAGCTCAGGATGGGCGTAGACCCGGTGCGCTTCCATAGGCAGCTTCAGCTCGACGATATCCCCGGCGTTCCAGACTCTGCGGATCACGCAGTACCCCTTCGTTAGGCCCTCATCCATATCAAGCTTTTCGCCGCCCACCCGGATCTCCGCGCCGTTGCTCCAGGAAGGAATGCGCAGAGCGAGGCCGAACTCTCCCGGCTGAGCCGGATTCACCTCCAGCGTGACTATTCCTTCCCACGGGTAGCTGCTCTGCTGACTGACCCTTACTTCTGTCCCGCCCAGTGTTGTCTTCAATTCACTGCCAATGTACAGGTTGGTATACAGCGTGTCGCCATGAACCGTATAGATATACTGATTCAGCGAGGTCAGCAGCCGGGCCACATTCGGAGGGCAGCAGGCGCAGCCGAACCAGCCCTGACGCTCGGATTTCACATGATGCTTATCCGGATTGCAGGTACAGGCCTTAGGCCATACCTCAAGCGGATTCACATAGAAATAGTGTTTGCCGTCCTGCGCCATAGAGCCAAGAACGTTATTATAGAGCGCCCGCTCCATCACATCCGCGTAGCGCGCATCCGGGTCCACTTCGAGCATCCGCCGGGCAAAAAAGATCAGCCCGATTGAAGCGCAGGTCTCTGCATAAATCGTGTCATTGGGCAGGTCGTAGTCGAAGGTGAAGGCCTCACCCTGATGTGTGGAACCAATACCTCCGGTAATATACATCTGCTTGCCCGTCATGTTGTCCCATAATCTCACACAGGCATCGCGCAAGGCTTCATCTCCGGTGATCGCCGCCAGATCTGCCATCGCCGTATACATATAGACCGCACGGACGGCGTGCCCCACCGCCTTACTCTGCTCCCTCACCGGGAGATGGGCCTGATTATAGGCTGGATCCATGCTGTCTGTCGGTGTTCCGCTCCAATGCGCAACCCGGTTACGGGCTTCCCATTCCTGCCGCAGGAAATTCGGCTCCTGGCCTCTCTGATCAATAAAAAAGCTGCTTAGCTTCAGATATTTCTCCTCACCTGTCAACCGGTATAGCTTCACCAGGGCAAGCTCGATTTCCTGATGTCCGTCATAGCCCTTCAGCTTGCCTTCCTCCGGTCCAAATATGGAATCGATATGATCGACCATCCGGCGCATGATATTCAGCAGCTTGTCCTTGCCCGTCGCTTCATAATAAGCAACCGCAGCTTCAATAAAATGGCCTGCACAGTACAGCTCATGACAATCCTGCAGGTTCGTCCAGCGTTTGCCGGGTTCCTTAACAGTAAAATAAGTGTTCAGATAGCCATCCGGCTGCTGCGCTTCGGCGATCAGGTCAATGACCACGTCAGCCCGGGATTCCAGTTCCGGGTCACGCTTCAGACGGAGCGAGTAGCCTACCGCCTCCAGCCACTTGGCGACATCGCTGTCCTGGAACACCCAGCCGTGAAACTGCCCTTTTTTTCTCCCCGCGGCAATTTCGAAGTTGGCAATCGCTTGGCTCGGCTCCGCATCCGGTACACGGTCATGAAGCGCTTCATATTGATATGGAATGACCACATCCTGCACCAGACGGATATAACGACCCCAGAATTCATCCTGAATGGTTACGGACGGTTGGCCCGCTGCTTGATGAATCTCCGATATTTTGTTCATGTTCCACTACTCCTCCATGTTTATTTTCTTCTCGCTAATTGCAATTATAGACGGTAAAATAAATAAAAAACAGGATCAGAAGCAACCCTGTTTTTGTACTATTTCACACTGATATATTTGCAGTGTGTCCAACAAATAAACGATTATTAAGGAGCAGAAAATGGCACATAATCCATCCTATATTCATCTGGCGGCACCGCCCTTTCCATATTTCCTGGAAGGCGACCGTACCTTGTATCAGCCGGGGGATCAGCATCCCAGCCGCAGCCGCATGGGAAAATTCGATCTGCTGCTCGTTGAACAGGGCTGTCTGTTCATTGGGGAAGAAGATAAACAGTGGGCGGTGCCGGCTGGGCATACTCTTCTCCTGCTGCCCGACCGCTACCATTATTCGGTCAAGCCCTGTGAAGAGACAACTTCCTTTGTATGGCTGCATTTTCACACCGTAGGTGAATGGATTGAGGCCGAAGGTGAACCGGTATATGCCAGCCGGGAACATCACTTCCAGCAGTTCCTCACCCACCCCTATACCATCCGTGTGCCGCAGTTCGGTCCGCTGCCTGATCCCTTGGAGCGGAGCGGCCAGGCCGAGCTGCTGCTTCAGCTGAACCGTGGAAGACGTTCCAGCGCGGTATGGCAGCAGCAGCGCATCTTCGAGGATATGCTGCGGATGCTGGATCTCGCGCAGCAGGATACGGGAGGAAGTCCTGCCGCAGAGATTGCCGAGCTGACCGAAACCTATCTGCGTAATCACTATTCAGAGCCGCTGACCAATATCAGCCTGGCGGATGCGCTGCATTTCCACTATAACTACCTGGCCCGCTGCATGAAGCGGGTTTACGGGCTGACTCCCATGGAATATTTAACAGATTACCGGCTGGAGCAGGCCAAACTGCTGCTGCTCAAGACGGAGATTCCCATCGCCGGCATTGCCGAACGCACCGGGTTTGAGAGTACGGCCTATTTCTCGCGGCGTTTCGCCCACAAAGTTGGCATTTCACCGCTGCGCTTCCGCAAACGTTATTCCCGCTAAACTCCGCGTCATGGAATATTCCGGTTCAGCTAGAAGAGCCGAAGAATGCGCCAAAGATTAGGAAGCAGGACTAGCGCGCCTCCCCGCTAACCCGGAATTCATGCAGGTCCCGGTTATAGGACAATCCCCGGATTCGGACGGAGTGGGGTGTATAGGCTCTAATGGGCCCCCCGGGCTCCACAATCCCTGCTCCGCTTTTTACGGCTACGGTTACATTGATCTCCGACAGCGCGGCAGCCAGCAGCTCCATATCACTCACCAGCACTTTATAGATAAAGCTCATTCGTATCACTCCTGCCTTGCGTGTAAATTTCAAGTATGCTTGTCATAAGGCTTCGTCACCCGAATAAAACCTCTTCCGCCGGACATGCTAAATTACGTTCATAATCTTATTGTAGAGGGGTATGTAATCATGGGAGTTCTTAACGGCAATCCTAAAGACGAACCTTTGCACTACGGCGAAATTTTCAATCTCTGGACGTTCTCGGCTGCAGCCAAAATGGCCATATCCACTTATCAGGCTTATCATTACCATGCCGGGGACAAGGATCTCAAAAAAATCATTGATGACCTCATGGATCAGGCCCAGCATGAAATCAAAGACTGTGATAAGCTGCTGAAGAACAATGGGTTTACACCTCCGCCATCTCTGCCGGACCGCCCCTCTGTCAAGATGGAGGATATTCCGGCAGGAGCCCGGTTCTCCGATCAGGAAATTGCCGCAGCCCTTTCAAGCGGTGTCTCACTGAGTCTCGTCGTATGCAGCCAAATCATGGGCATGTCCATCCGCGAAGATATCGGTATGATGTTCATGAAGATTCATGCACAAATGGCTGCACTCGGCTTGGCTCTGCTGAAGCTCAACAAGGAGAAAGGCTGGCTGGTCCCTCCCCCGCTCGAACTCAAGAAGCGGGAACCCGTTCACGCCTAAGATTTCAGACTGTTTATCCTGCGCAAGCAGGATTTTTTGCTTTTCAGCTATTTTTTTCCATGGATGCGCATATTCATTAAGACATGTTCTCCCTGAAGACATGCCTTAAAATCTGGAGATGTTGAATATGCGATTTTTACCAAAGTATGCCATCATCCTGCTGTCCAGCTTGCTGATTGCCGCAGGCACGAACTTCTTTCTGGTTCCCTACAAAATACTTGATGGGGGAATTATCGGCATCGCCCTCATTATTAATTATATTTCCGGAGCAAAAATCGGACTTGCCATCGTCTTTTGCAGTCTCCCGGTCTTTTTGCTTGCCTGGATCAAAGAGCGGGATATCTTTTACAGCAGTGTGATGGGGCTTATGGTTTCCTCCTTTCTGATCGAGCTTCTGGGACCGCTTCAATACTACTTTCTGTATTATGTGGAGCTTGGTTCGATCTCCAGCGCGATCATCGGCGGGTTCCTGATGGGCAGCGGTCTTGGGCTCATGCTGCGCTTCAATGCGAGCACAGGCGGTACCGATCTGCTGGCCAAGTTCATGAAGCGCTACATTCCGCTTAATGTGGGGGTCATCATTTTTCTGACGGATATGCTGATTATTGGTGCAGGCGGCCTGCTGATCTCCAAGGAAACTTTTTTTCATTCCATCCTGACCATCCTCTCCGGCGGAGTGGCAACCGGTCTATGTACCCTTGAAGACGGAAAGCAGAACTAAATACACATATACACGATCATACGTTCCCATTATAATAAAAGCAAGACACTGCGCCCGCTGTACAGCAACCAGCCGCTGGTCGATGCGGAAGATCCCACACGGCGCAGCGGCATTGGGCCGGCAAAATCGGCGGCTGCAGCGAGGAAAAGCGCTATTGCAGCATGGACAACAGCAGCCGGGGAATCGCAGCGAGTGCAGCCTGCTTCTATCTGCACATCGCAGATCATCACATCCGGCCGCACACGCAGAAGTTCATCCCTCGCTTCAAACGGATCTCCCGCCTTCGGGCGGGCCACCCTCTTTGGGCTTCTTCTCCCGGGCCGGCACAAACGGAAGCTTCTGCTCAGGAGCCGGTAATTCAATCGTCTGGGGCGCTGTCTCAGGAGCTCCAGGCAGAGCCGGAAGAACAGCAGCTGTATTCTCCGTTTCGAGCTGTTCCATAGCCATTTCACTTACATAAGGAGCATTTCGCAAAAATGCCGCAACCGCTTCCCCGCATTCCTGTGTCTCCAGCACAATTACAAAACCATCCCGGCGGATCACCTCTGCGCTGTCAGGGTTCTCTATAATATCTTCAGGCAAGTAGGTAAAACTGCAGTCCATGGTCTCACCTAGTTGATGAATTACCGTGAATGCGCGGATATTCTCCAGCTGACAGTTCTCTTCAAAACGCAGAAACGCTCTGAAACGCGCGGATGCCCCTTTGGACAGATCAGCTTCAGAGTATACAATGTCCGTTCTCAGTGCTATTTCCTCCGGTGTCCTCACCTCTGATGTACCGGCAGACCCGGTTTTTAGAAACTGTAAATAGGCTTTCAGTTCTTCAGCCAGCAACGCACAGTCTCCGTCTGCGTGATCTCCATTCTTGATCATGATCGTCTCCAGCTTGGTAAAATCAAACCTTGCAGAATGAGGTCCGACAGCTCAGATGCATTATATGGAGCATCGGGGTGGCCACGTAGATAAAAAAAATCTTCCATAATATGGGCAAAAAGAGAAATATTCGTATAACCCATCACAGCAGCCGAGCCTTTGATTGTATGCATAATCCGGAAGATAAGGTTATTATTCTCAGGTTGAAGGGTTTCGTGCTGCTGCAGCGATTGCAGGGTCTCAAATATAAACAAATCAAGCAGTGAATCCTCCGGAAAAGAGCCTGACATTGTATTCTCCTTTCGGCCCATCAAGTGGGAAGTGTTATCATATTATGTTAGATTTCTCCATTTTTATATCGAAAGTTGGAAATAAAAAGCGAATATCTATTTCAATATTTTAATAAATTTTTATTATTTAAGTGAACATTATGAATATAGGTTGATCTTTTGAGAAATTGCAGCGACAATCGAATATATAACACTCCAGGGGAGGATCGAACGAAGTTGGATAGCACAAGCAACAACAGCAATACTTCTGCGCATGATATTATCGACCTGTGCCTGCTTGCGGGCAAAATCATGCTGCAAAGCGGTGCGGAAACCTACCGCGTGGAGGACACCATGAGCCGTATGGCAGCATCGCTCGGTTTTCCGGGAGCACACAGCTATGTGACGCCAACCGTCATTATGTTCACCACCAGCCGGACGGAACCGGTGAAGCTGTTTCGTATCGCGGAGCGGACCACAGATCTGCAAAAGGTATCCGAGGTCAACGACATCTCGCGGCGCCTGAGTGAACGCCAGCTTACCGCCAATGAAGCCCGTGAGCGGCTGGGTGTAGTGGACGATGCAGCTCATGCTTATCCGGCGTGGCTGCAGATAGTAGCCGCTGCCTTGACAGGAGCCTGCTTCACCGTGATGTTCAAAGGCAGTCTATGGGATGCGCTGCCGGCCATCCTGGTGTCCGGACTGGGATTTGCCGCAGCAACATACCTTCACCGGCTGGTACAGATCCGTTTTTTCGCGGAATTCACTGCTTCCTTCCTGATTGGACTACTCGCATTCCTCTCCGTGAGGCTCGGTATAGGTCAGGAAATGGACAAGATTATTATCGGTTCGGTCATGCCGCTGGTGCCGGGACTACTCATTACGAATGCAGTCCGTGATCTGATGGCTGGACACTTAGTCTCCGGCCTCTCCAAGGGAGCCGATGCATTCCTGACGGCGTTTGCGATCGGAACAGGCATCGGGCTTGTGCTGTCACTTTTTTGATCCCCTATGTGAAAGAGGTTAACTGTTCATGATTTTGCAACTGATAACCAGCTTTATTGCTGCTGCCACCTTCTGCATTCTGTTTAATGCGCCGGTCCGAGCATTGATACAATGCGGTTTTGCCGGGATGGTGGGCTGGATGCTGTATCTGCAGCTTGATGAAAGATGGGACACTGTGGTCGCTACCTTCGCGGCTACGGTAGTGGTCGGGGTGATCAGCCAGGTCTTTGCCCGTATCTACAAAATGCCGGTCATTATCTTCAGCGTCGGCGGCATTATCCCGTTGGTCCCGGGAGGTCTGGCTTATGATGCCATGCGCAAGTTCGTCGAGAACGACAACAATCTGGCCATCCAGTTTGCTGTTCAGGCTCTGCTCCTCTCTGGAGCCATCGCAACCGGACTTGTGCTCAGTGAAGTGCTCGGACAGATGTTCCGGCGAAAGCATGTCCGAAGCACTTAAGCCCGCCGTAAACGGCAAGCCCAGTAACATACCTCTCTACCGAAGCATAAAAAAGCTGCTCTACAAGGTCATGAAGATGACAAGTAGGAGCAGCTTTTTTTCTTACGTCGGGGCGTTCGGGTGAGCCGTATCATAAGTAAGCACAAAGTTATCGTTATTGTTTTGATGGGCAAAAGAACCTTGTCCAATTGTATAGTTTTTGACATTCATAGGATGAGGGAAGTGGGGGTATACAGGCTACGGTTCTTTAATCTTAAACTAGATCATTTGTAAGCCTACAAACCGGCAGAATGGAATACACCCAAAGCACTTCCATCGACCGACTTTGAGTAAAACTTGAAGCGATACGACAGCCTATAAATACCAGCATATGGTATAATTAATTGAGGTCTGTACGCTGATGAAAGAACCCCCAACTGGAAACCTTTATAGGAAAAGAGAAATTTTATGGAGGTGAAAAGAAATGCAATCATGGAAGTGTTCCACAACAGATTCCTACTTTGACTTATTAGATTTTCATGATGCTGTTGTAGAAAAAATAGAATTAAACGAATATCAAATAATTGTTGATATTGAATCAATTAACATTTACCACAACGAATTGCATGTACTGATTTCAAGGACTTAGAAATCTTGGAATTTGAACGTAAAGAGCACGCCGAATATAACTTGTATAAAATATTTGGTTCAGACAATGGATTTTGTGAATGGAAAGTCCAAGCAAAAGGTTTATACCTTTACTGGAATGATTTCGTGGCAGATGCTTGGTTTGTTAATTGACGTAAGGATACATAAAACATTGGATTTCATTCTAATGAAACGAGGATATTTTGTATGGGAAATCCTTTAATTAATTTCGATATAACAAAATCTTTGCAGGAATTAGATGGAGATGATTGGGGCGAACCTACATACAATTCTAACCTTGTTAAAAACGTTCATCGTCTTAGAACAGTACCACTAAAAGATTTCACAAATGAAGACCTAAGGTTAATGATTGGTCAGAAATTCTGTTTAGCGTATCTTGTCCCTATTGCTCTTGAACGATTAGCCGAGAACGAGTTTGTATCAGGAGAGGGGTACACTGGTGATCTGCTTTGTGCCATGTTAGATATTGGGTATGAGTTTTGGATGGAAAACATTGATTTGCATTGGGAGTTTAATTCAATTGTTATTGGTGTTAATTATTGTCTTGAAGTATTAAAACCATTGTTAGGACAGTACATTCCTCCAAAAAGTGAGTAGTCAAATAAAATACGGTGAGCCTTATCATAGATAAGCACAACGTAGAAAAACATTTTTTGGGAGGAATATGTAATGGAGATTCACGAATTAGTAAACCAAAAATATGCGCTTCAATGATATATGAGTAGGTGAATTGTATTAAAGGAGATTATTTTAATGGAGACAAATAGAAGGGAACTATTGCTTGAAATTCTATTTGTTTCAACAGCTAGTGAAGCCGAAAAGGATGATAGTGTCATAGATCTAGCAGACTTTGACGATGATGAAATAATTCAAGCCTTGGTTAAAGCGTCGAATAATAACAACGTTAGTGACAAGGTAAAAGGTAGTTGTGGTGAATCGTTGGCTCATATTTGGCTTAGGAGACAAGACATTGATTATGATTTGTTATTACATTTAAACGGCATAGCTTTAACTGAAGTCCTTAGTGTAATTAAGAATGAAAAAGTTGAATGGTATGAGAATTACATGCAAAGGAAAACCACTCCATTTTGAGGAGTGGTTTTGTCTTTATATCCTGATATATATGTTATGGTCAAAAGGTATTTTGTACTTAGTCAGATTATTTTTTGATAGCTTGCA
Organism: Paenibacillus sp. P3E; assembly: GCF_001909045.1. Classification (NCBI taxonomy): domain Bacteria; kingdom Bacillati; phylum Bacillota; class Bacilli; order Caryophanales; family Paenibacillaceae; genus Paenibacillus; species Paenibacillus sp. P3E. The sequence goes on from NZ_LVWH01000193.1 coordinate 27,380, forward strand.
ATGTCCAGCCATCTGCCAAATTTGTTACCGATCTCTTTGAACAGCGCGCTTTGCTCATATCCGTGTCTGGTGAAGAGCCGGCGGCTTGGTTCATTGTCTGAGCATACCGTTGCCACCAGAACATGAAAATCGAGCTCGGATGCCCGTTCCTCAATGAAGCTCAGCGCTTTGCCGCCGAGTCCTTGTCCACCGCTGCCGGGTCTCAGGTAGATGCTGATCTCACCGGAGGTATCGTAGGCCTGCTTGTTCTTATGTCTGGCAATCAGAACATAGCCCTGCATTTCACCGTCCTGCAGAATGGCGTAGGACTTGAAACGCGGGTCACCGCTTAACACCGACTCGCGCATAGAAGCCGAATCCAGCGGCACGGTGTGAAAAGAAACCGTAGTATTCAATACGTAATAATTATAAATATCTACTACTTCAGCCAGGTGCTCCTCCCCAATTTCCATAAAAGACAAACCGTTCGCTGCTATTCCCCCCATGATTAATCCTCCCAGATCGCTGTTTCCAATTGATCGACAAATTTGCGGAGCTTTCCGGCAATTTTCAGGTTAATGGCCCCGTTCTGATACATTTGCTGCACCGTATTCCGCTGTTCCTGAATCGCCTGCAGCTTCAGCTCAAGCTTCTGGTCATCGACAACGCCATCCTTAATCCAGCCGTCCCCCTCGATAAGCCGGGACTCCATCTGCTCATATTTGTCAATAACCTTCTGTGAAGCCAGACGGTTCTCTTCACTCATTCCGGCGCTAACGGCAGAGATGGCAGCCTGGCACATTGAAATCTTGGCCATACGGGCACTCTCGGCATTCTGCGCTGCCAGCCGCCCTTCATCGCCGTTCAGCCTGCCGGAGAATAACCCCGAGAACAAGCGCTGAATTTCAGTGAGCGAAAATTTGATCTGGGTGTCGAGCCGTTTGCACATCAAGGCTTCCTTGTGATCCAGCAGTTCTTCCATCTTCGATGCTACGGGAGCCGCGACGGAGCCGTTCTCGAGCATCCGGCGCAGTTCCGTACGCTCAGCAGCAATCGCATTCCGCTTCGCCTGGACCCCCAGCTGCCGGAAGTGTTCCGCTTCCGGATCGTCACCCATTTTCGGAGCGCACAGCTTATCAATTTTGTCTGTGAATTCCAGCAATACCGGCTGATTCCCGGGCAGCGGATTCTCCGAGACCAAGCTTCGCAGCATACTCATTCCAGCGTCAATCACTACCGATCTTGCCGACAGCTCCGAATTGACCGTAACACTCTCCACCACAACCGTGTCTTCCTCTTCCGCAAGGAGCGGCAAAAATATGCTTGCAATCAACAGTGACACTAGAATGACACCTGCCGCAAGAGCGATAATCAGGTCCCGCTGCGGGAAAGGTGAACCATCACCCAAAACCAGCGGAATCGAGAAGGCACCTGCCAGTGTAACCGCTCCCCGCACACCCGAAATCGATGTAATGAGCTGCGACTTCAGCGGAGATCGCGGTGTCTTGAGCCTCCGGCTCTCAAACAAAGAGTATGCATACACCCACAGAAACCGCAGCACAATCAGCAGCGCTGAGATCGCCAGCACATAACCGGCCACCATGAAGTTGTTCAAGGAACTATCGTTGTAAATCACTTGAACGACGTCCGGAACCGATACCCCCAGCATCAGGAAGACCAGACCATTCAGAACCAGCAGCAGCACCGACCACGTGCTTGCAGAGACAAGCTGGAGCTTGTATTGCGGCGATACAGCCCTGTCCTTCTCGATGGCATACATTACGCCCCCTGCCACTACAGCAAGAATGCCCGAGACGCCAATCTCTTCACTGACCAGATAAATAATAAAGGGCGTAAGGATCTGCAGAAGCACGTGAATGGTAACATCCTCCATACCGAAGCGGCGGATAAACACACTAAGCCGGATCAGCACAAATGACAGCAGCGCTCCAAGCAGCAATCCTCCAGCCGCGATACACACAAAGCTTATCGTCGCCTTGGGAAGCGAGAACATCCCCGTAACCGCCGCAGCAATGGCAAACTTGAAAGCGACCAGCCCCGATGCGTCATTCATCAGCGACTCTCCTTCAAGGATGCGGTGGATACTCTTTGGCAGATGCACCTTCCCGGCCAGCGCACTGACTGCAACAGCATCGGTAGGCGAGAGAATGGCAGCCAGCGCAAAGGAAGCAGCGAGCGGTATGGACGGAATCATCCAGTGGATGGCATATCCGGCGACAAATACCGTTGCAAAGACCAGCCCAAGGGACAGCAGCAGGATAGGTGCCCTGAGATTCCAGAGCTCGTCGCGGGGCGTCCGCCGCCCGTCATTGAACAGCAGCGGAGCAATAAACAGCACAAAAAACAGTTCCGGTTCAAAGGTCATATGGATTCCCGTCGGGAACGCGGCCGCAATAACACCCAGTCCAATCTGAATCAGGGGAATCGGCACAAATGGGATGAACCGGTTCACGATATTGGAGACCGCGATCAGTCCCAGCATTAACAGTACAGCAAGAAACGTCTCCAAACCCTCAACTCCCCTGATGTAAAATCATGTAATCGGCTTTACCATTGCTAATGGGTTAACCTACCTTTCTCGGGATGACCGTTGCTTCCCTCCTCTTCATATTCAAAAATATCCTCAATGCTGAGCTTGAAGTATCTTGCCAGCTTAAAAGCCAGAATGATCGACGGGTTGTATCTCCCATTCTCCAATGAGCAGATCGTCTGTCTCGACACCTCCAAGGCCTCCGCAAGCTCTTCCTGCTTAATGCCCTGCTGCTTTCGGATTGCCTCAAGCTTGTTCTTCATCGCTGTTCCTCCAGGTCATGTAAAGCTAGCTTTACATAGAACAATATCATTTTCACCGCTAAATGTAAAGCATGCTTTACAAAAAACTGAAATTGTTCATCGTTTAGATGGTTGACAAAAATATTTATTCGTGTTATAATATAAGTTTTTGGATTTGAAACCACTTCAAAGTTTATGTATGATATGCATTAGCCTGACGGCACATTCTTATCTATTGTAATGGAGGGATATTATGCATATCGCCAAAGGAATTGAAATGCTGGAGATTACCGTGCCGGTGATGGGCGGAACAGACACGTTCTGCCCTGCCTTGATCTGGGACGAAGCAGGAGCTGTACTAATCGATACCGGAGTACCGGGAGCTGCACAGAAGTTCAAGGAAGCGGCCGCCGAAGCTTCTGTACCTTGGGACCTTGTGCGGACCATCCTGATCACACACCAGGATATCGATCATATCGGCAGCCTCCAGGCTCTCCTGGAACAGAGCCAATCCAAGATCACCGTATTCGCACATGAAATCGAGCGGCCTTATATCGAAGGCGACAAGATGCTGCTGAAGCTTACTCCTGACGCAGTGGCTGCCGCCGAAGCCGCGCTTCCGCCGTCAGTACCGGAGGAGTGGAAGCGTGCTTTTCTCCATGTGCTGGCACATCCGCCCAAAGGAAGAGTAGATCAGACGCTCACCGGAGGGGAGTATCTGCCCATCGGAGGAGGAATTACCATCATTCATACTCCGGGCCACAGCCCTGGTCATCTGAGCTTATATCATCACGCCAGCCGTACGCTGATCGCAGCCGATGCACTGACCGTGCGCGGCGGCCAGCTCAGCGGTCCCGATGCGGCAGCTACACCCGACATGGCTACAGCTCTCCAGTCTCTGCACAAATTTGCTGAGTTTGAAATCGATCAGGTGATTTGCTATCACGGCGGCCTCTTCCGTGGTGATGTGAACCGGCGGATTGCCGAACTGGCCCAGGGAGACCATTAATTCCGTACTACGGGAGGGATGCTCCGGTAAACATAATAAGCAGGAGCGGGACCGTGTACACCGGTCTGACTCCTGCCTGTTATTTTAACAACGATCCAGCTCAAGCTTTGCGGCTATTTACTCAGGACTCCGAAACTACCGTAAACCGCTCACCGATATGCTGCGGCTGTTCGAGCTCATCCACAATGGCAATAGCATAATCCGCATAGCTGACATAGCTTTCGCCTTTGGAATTGGAGAGCAAATGATCCTTGCCTTTCTCATAGGCACCCGTTCTGGACCCTACGGCAAAGTTCGCAGATGGACTGACAAAGGTCCACTTCAAGTCCTTAGTGCCTTTGAGAATCTCTAGATTCTTGCCCTGGTTCAAGGCCGTTGGCTTCACAAAATCAGGGAATCCCGGGGTATCCACCACTCTCACGGTTTTGGCTTCATCCACATACAGGCTTCCCGCTCCGCCCACAACGATCAGGCGTGTATCCGGCGCAGCCTTCAGCGCTTCAATCAGCACATTTCCGGCATCCACATGCAGATGCTCTTCCCCAAATGGGGCGCCAAAGGCATTAACCACAGCATCAAAGTCCTTCAAATCCTCTCCTGTCAAAGCAAAAACATCTTTCTCCACGACTGCGGCCTTGCTGCCCGCTACTTTGGACGCATCCCGGACGAATGCCGTAACTTCATGCCCCCTGTCCAGCGCTTCCTTGGTGATTTCGCTTCCTGCCTTGCCGCTTGCTCCAATAACTGCAATTTTCATGATAAGTACCTCCTAAGTATAGTAGTGCATCAGGCCAGCTGCAGGATATCCTGAACAATCTCCCGGTCCACATCCAGATCAAACTTGCGGCCCCAAAAGCATTCCGTTCCCTTTTGCCGGATTCGTTCGTAATCCTCAGCCCGGAGTGTTCTCGGGAATTCCGGTCCGGTGTCCCAATCGGTATAGCGTTTGATTTCATTAACAACCCTATGCTTAAAGCTGCTGTTCAAGATAATCGAATGAAAAAAGATTTCGTCTCCGCAAAAAGAGTTTTTAAACAAACGGACGTAACCGGGATTACTACGGATATACTCCAAAATGTACTCCATACACTCTCCGGTAACCGACATCCAGTTCGAACCTTTGTACAGGGCATCCGGCAGATTCTTCAGGCTGCGCTTCAGCACCGGCACCGACATCACCAGGTTAATGTACCGGTTGCGGATCTCCGAGACCGTTTTGGCCCGCGAGACGAGGAATCTCGGATAATACACAGACACTCTGTACATACACCCCCACATTTCCGCATCATTCGGCAACTGTAGATGTTTGACGAACTCTTTACCCTGATTTTCCTTGAAAAAGTCAACGATCGTCCGGTTTGGAACCAGCGGCAGATCCTGCCCGCTTATAATATGAATATAATCGAAGTGCCCCTGCTCACTTATCAGCTCAAAGGATTTGAGGATGCACTCAATCTGACCGTAATGGCCCCACTGTACATCCACAGGCTGCTTCACAAAATGAATGTCTTCCCGGTGGATAATCTGCGCCTCGATCCCGCTTTTGCGGTCCACATGGAGAAAGAATTCCACATGCTCATCCGTTAACGATTCCAGCAGCAGGTTGATCTGCTCCGGGTTCTTATGACAAAGGACAACATATGCCATTTTGAAATGATTCAAAACATCCATCCTTTCGCTCATTTATTTCCACATATTATAGGGGAATGCGCGAAGATGAACAAGTTTTGCTGTTCTTTACGGCTTCACCAGCAGCTTAACACCTATATTCCATGGGTCGATAACCGTTACTATGCCATCCGCCACATCCACTCTGTATCCGGCGGAACGCACCCGTTCAGCTACGGCATCACGTTCCTGAACACTTGGCAGCAGCAGGGTAAAATAGTCAATGCCCGCCGCATCGGCCGGTGCTGCCGGAGCACCTTGTCCTGCCCAAACGTTCAGTCCCATGTGATGGTGATACCCGCCGGCCGAGATGAACATCGCCGCATCACCGTACGCAGCCGTCTGCTCGAAGCCCAGCGTATCGACGTAGAATCTCTTGGCCTCGCCAAGATCGCCCACATGGAAATGAACGTGCCCGATCACGGTACCTGCAGACAGTCCAGTCCATGCCAGACCTTCTGAAGCGGCCAGCAGACCATCCACATCCACCGGATCTGTTGTCATCACAACGTTCCCGTTGGCCTCATACTTCCAGGTATCCCGCGGACGGTCGCGATAGATCTCAATTCCGTTATTATCCGGGTCCTGAATATACAATGCCTCACTGACGAGATGATCTCCCTGGCCGACATGAATTCCCGAATCAATCAGATTGCGCAGCACCAGTCCAAGGCTCGGACGGTCCGGTACAAGAATGGCGAAGTGATACAGTCCTGCGGCAGAATTGCGTCGGAGCACCCGCGCATTCTCAATCTCCCGCAGGACCAGGAGTACATGCTGGCCGTCCGCCGTCATTTCCACTTCACGCCCAGTCTGGCGGAGCACCTTCAGTCCAACTACATTCTGATAAAAATCAAGCGAACGCTCCAAATCGCTTACCCGAATCTGCACAAGTCCAATTTCCAAAGTTTGCGGTAGTGTTGCTGCTGTTGTCATATAAACCCCTCCTGGATTTAACTAAGATATCCAATTCCCGCGATTGCGGTTAGTCTTAACAAGTTCCAATATTACCATTCATGATTGTAACAGTTTCAGTTACATATTAACTAACTTTAGTTTAGTAGCATTCCATAAGTTTGTCAATTACCTTCTCATAAAAAAAAGCCGACCCCATCGCGGTCAGGCTTGATCAGAATTGAACTGGATGCCATTCCAGCCAGCTACAGCTTGTATTCATGCGTCCTTGCCCCGGTATTCTGCTGTTCTAAGCTCCCGAATATACGGCTCCAATTGGGGCATTTGTGAGTCTATGGCCTGTTGCACAGCCCGCTCAATATCATATGGAACCCTTACGAACTGCAGATTCAGCGATGCCTGATCACGGCTGCCGTAATCTCCCTCCAGAACGGTATACGAGGCCTGTGTAATATCCAGCGGATTGCCGACACTCCCTGCATTAAATAAAGTTTTTCCTCCCGGATGCTGAAGATATGCCCCGTGGATGTCCCCGTATCCGGCCACATCCGCCGGCAGCTGTTCGCCACACAGCTCTGAAGGTTCAAACAGCGATAAACGCAGCGCCAGATCGTCCCAGGGCTGGATACGCTCATTTACGCTCCGCGGTGAAGCATGGAACAGACGGATGTATTTTCCGCTCATCCAGAACTCGATGGAGAATGGCAGCTTGCTCAAATACGCTATTCGCCCGGGTCCGAGGAGGGCCTGGTGCCATTGTATCGCCTCAAACTCACTTTCATTTGCGATGTATTCATCCCAATTGCCCCTGACCACTTTCTCACAATGCTGCCGAATCAGGTCAACCGTCAGATCCGAATTGGGTCCCTTGCCTACAAGGTCCCCCAGACAGAAGATCCTGTTGATCTTGCGCTGCCGGATATCCGCCAAAACGGCCTCCAGAGCGGTTACATTGCCATGAATATCAGAAATAATGGCGATTTTCTCCACGTATGTACCCTCCGATGCTGTACTGATATGTAGTATCTCTTCGTTCAATTAAGCCTTTTATCACCGCTATAGACTCTTCTTTCAGACGTTGCGGCTTGAATCCATTCCATTAAATCTACCTTACTGAATAGAAACTGGTCATCGACCTTGATGAATGGAATCCTTGTGCCCCCAAAGGAACCCTCATTTCTTAAAGGGGAATTTTCCGCCTTCATAAGGTTCTTCACCTGATCTTCGCTGATTCCCAGTAAGATAGCAGTCTCTTGAAGTGTGAGCATGGGCTTATTCTCCAAAGCTTGTGCTTCGGCTGCCTGCCTGCTGCTTGCCTGCCGATCATTGCTGATAACCACACAGCCGATAATAATAGATAATCCCAGAATCAGGCTAGCCGCTAGAAGCGATAATTGATTTTTCATAAGCATCTCCTTGGTTCAGGTACCGCAGTATTCTATAAGCCAGCAGTCCTTATATTCCCCTTCATGCCATTCATGCTCCGGAAGCAGCTTTTTACGCACAAACCCGTTTTTCTCATACACCCGCAGCGCCCGGTGGTTCCAGCATTGCGGGTCCATGACAATTTTATCCGCCCGCGTGATTTCCAGCAGGAAGATAACCGTCTCCCGCACCAGCTGCGAGCCAATGCCCTTATTCCAGAGTCTTGGTTCACCGATAAACTGGTCCATTCCGTAAATCGAACCTGCAAAATCCGTATATCCATACTCTGCCCGCTCATCGTCATCAATGGGATAGAACTGAACGTAGCCTATATCCTCCGACCCGTAACGGACAATAGCGCGGATCATCCCCTCCGGGGTATCTTCGTAAAAATGCTCCTGCACCATTGCCAGATCATGCGGACGGTCACGGCCTTCGTAATACTCCAGGACAACCGGATCCGACAGCCATTTCACCAGCAGCTTAGCGTCTTCCGGTTCCAGATTTCTAACACTGAGGTCTTTCTTATGATAAAGGATCAGGGCATAACACTCCTTTCCATATATGTTTGCAATCCGCGTTACATCCGCTTATCAATAATATGCTTGTTCTCTCTGATCTCTTTGCGCAGCAGCCGGATTTCGTCAATCAGTATATCCAGTTTGTCTGAAGTCCGGGATCCGTCCACAGCCTTTCTGATTACGATCAAAAGCGCCACCAGACCCATCAACCATAAACCGAGTGCAAAAATCAACATCAATCCTCTCCCTTCGGCGAATGCATGGTGTTAGTCTACTGCACTTGGAATATTGTGTAAAGCAATAGACAGCCTTAGCCAGCTTGCCGTACATGTTCTCATACAAAAAAAGTGACCCCGCCAACGTCCGGCAGGGCCAAGGTCTATTTATAAGGGGGTCATGGGATTACTATAAGCCCTGAAGCTTAAAAGCGTATGAAGAACAAATAAAGGTTTGCTGAAATTGTCGAATCCGGTGCTACGCACAATAAAAAGATCCCGCCGAGGCACAGCAGGATCTAAGCAAAAATCTATCCACTGGGGGGTGGAGAACTCAACTATACTCCCCGAACCTTAAAATTACATAAATTCCCGCTAAATGTTTTCTTAAATTTTATTTACCCATTCGCGTTAAATTTAGCAGCCGGATACTCTTATGGCCCGCTTCCACCCGAAGCGGCTGTCCACCCAAGCCTGTTCTTTTTCACATATACATACGGCAAATCTGCCTTTGGCACAACATATAAATTCCCGTAGCGCGGATCGTTTTGGATTCGGCCTTCAGATACTTCTCCAGTAAAAGCAAGTACCGGATGCTTGAGGAGCAGGCCTTTTCTGACAGCAAGCTCCGGGCGGTGGAGTTCCTCCTGTGCTTGTGATCAGGCTGATTTTACCATAATGGCTTTAGGCTCGCACGTCTAAGCACAAAAAAAGGTATCCCGCAGTCATCAATATGATGATGGGGATACCCTTACAGAGACGCTAAACCCACTTCAAGACACCGGAATCTGATTCACAATCTGATCCAGTGTAACCTCCTGCAGCACATTTTCCATCGCTTGCTGAGCGAGAGAAAAGACAGGGATTATGGCTCCGGCAATATTCTGGCCAACCGGGCAGCTGGGATTCGGATGCTCGTGAATAGAGAACAACGAATCCGCCTCTACCGCATTCACAGCTCTATAAATTTGCAGTAATGTTATTTCGGCCGGGCTTCGCGTAAGCTTCGCTCCCGCTACACCGGGACGGACCTCAACCAGCCCTGCCTTATGCAGCATGCCTGTAATCCGCCGGATCACCACCGGGTTGGTGTTGACACTGACTGCGATCCATTCCGAGGTGCTTTTGCCTTCCTTGTTGCTATCGATCAGCGTCAAAATATGAATAGCCACCGCAAACCGGGTGCTGATGTTCATGGAAATCTCTCCTTAGTGCGTTACCCCATAGATGCAACTATAATAGTTACATTCTATCCGGTTGTCAATACCTGCAGTAGCTCGGCAACCTCAACAGGGTACTTCTTGGTCAGCCTTGATTTGCCCAGGTTGCTCTTCACAATCTTCATCAGCCGGGCATCTCTGCTCTCCGCATATTTACGCAGCATGGCAAATCCGGGCTCCGGCAGTCTGGCGGCAAATACACTCAGACTATATTCCAGACCCTTGGACAACACGCGAAAATGCTCCGGGTCGGCGGACCTTGAAGTCTCTCTGCTGATTCCCTCCATAATCCCGTCTGCCACCTCCAGACAATACAGAACATTGGGCTCAGGCTTCAGCAGCGGCGGATGTGCCAGTGCTGCAACAAAAGCGCGCTGCTCAAGCAGTGTAGACCCCGCACGCCATCCTTCTAGCAACTGCTTAAGCAGCACAAAATCATACTCGCCAATGGATTGCAGCCCCATTGCTGCGGCCTCACGAATCCTCCATCTGGCGTCATTCATCGCCGCTCGCAGGAATCCTTCCGCCTGGCTCCGCCGTCCGACAGCCCCATGGGCATAATGGGCTCCGCAGGCCCAGACTGCACAGAACACCAGGAATTCCTCCGGATCACCTGCAGCAGCTTCAGACTCAGGGATCTGCGCCCAGGCAGTGATTAGCTCCCAGGCATCCTCCGTCACATCAGGTTTGGCACAAAGGCTGGCAAAGCTGCCCGCCAGTGCGAGGTTGGCCCTCGGTCCGGGCAGGCCGCTCTTCTGAAGCATATCATGGGTAAGCACCGGCCATTGATCACGGTTGTTCATCTGCTGCTGTAGTGTTGCCGGTAGGTTTGGACTTTCTTTCATCTCATTGCCCCGTTTCCCTGCGCTTCTACTGTCTGCAAATGATTCCCTGCACATCATAGGGGTAATCTATTTGCTTCTTGACAGCAAGCATGGCAGCTTCTCCTGCCAGAAGCGACATTATATATAGTCCCAGATCAATGGAGGCAGAAACTCCGCCTCCTGTAATGACCTTGCCGTCCTGTACAATCCGCGTCTTCACTGTCTGTTCGCAATACGGCTCCAGCAGTTCATAAGCGGAAGGATGAGTCGTAGCCCAGCGGTCCTGCAAAAATCCGGCCGCTCCCAGCAGCAATGAACCCGTGCACACGGACACCTTATAGGGGACCTCTTCGGCTCGCCGAAGCCAGGAGATGAAGGGTTCATCGTCCAGCAGCTTTCTCGTCCCCATTCCGCCCGGAACAAAGACCAGGTCATATTGCCCCAGATCCGGCTGAACCTTGCCGATCTGAACAACCAGTCCCTGCTCATCCTCCACCTGTCCGGTGAAACCGCAGATGTCCATCTCCAGCCCTTGGTCTGCTTCATAGGCCCCCAAACGGCGAATCACATCATAAAAGCCGGCAAAATCCAGAAAAGTGATACCATCAAAAAGTACAAAAGCTATACGCATCTTATCCTTCTCCTCCCGGCAATTCCACGAATTATTCGCTGTCATACGCCTGCAAAGCCACCGGTAAGGCTTGAATAACCCCGTTACCAGCAGCCGGCAAGCCCAGCAGGACTGCACTGATAACCTCTTCTCTCGTGGCTCCAAGCGCCTTGGCATGCTTCACATGAAAAGGCAGACCGCTTTCAAGACGCATCGCCGCCAACACCGAAATATAGGCAATTTCTTCTGTCTTCGGATCCAGATGGCTTGCGGCATCCAATTTCTGAACCGTCTCCATCCAGGCTTGCTGCTGCTGTGGAGCTTCCTTCATAAAAGTCGCAAAGGCATTACTTACTTGCGGTGTATTGTCCATTTGATAACCTCCATTTCGTATAATGAGCCTTTCAGGCACTTGTCAGGATAATCGGCTTACCCTTGGTGACTACGATCGTATGCTCATACTGGGCTACCCGGCTGCTGTCCTTCACACTCAGTGTCCATCCATCCGACTGCTGCTCCACGAAATCCGTTCCTGTTGAGAGGAACGGCTCAACCGTGATGACCTGCCCTTCCTGCAGCACAGTGGTTACACGCGGGTTATAAAACGGAAGGATCTCAAAAGGCTTCTCATGCAGCGATCTGCCTATGCCGTGGCTGCAGAGATTCCGCACTACTTTGTACCCGCGTTTGCGGGCTTCCAGCTCCATCATGCGGCCGATTTCGTTAACCTTCATCCCCGCTCTCAGGTGATTGATAACACTCATCATGGTCTCTTCGGTGCTGCGGCATAGATGGACAATCTCTTCATTGAACGGCGGCAGTTGAAAAGACACCCCAGCGTCCCCGTAATACCCGTTAAGCTCGGCGGAAACATCAATGTTAATCAGATCACCCGCCTGAATAACCCTGGAGCCCGGAATTCCGTGAGCTACCTCTTCATTGATACTGATGCAGGTGCTTCCCGGAAAATTATAGGTGACCTTGGGAGCAGACTTCGCGCCGAACCGCTCCAGAATCGCTGCTCCCACCCTATCCAGCTCAGCGGTTGTCATACCTGGAACTACACTTTTTCTCATTTCCGCTATAGTGTAACCTACTACTTGGCCTGCTGCCTTAAGACCTTGCAAATCCTGTGCTGTATCACTAGTCATCTGCCCACATTCCTCTCGGTTCATATCACTTCACTGGCAAATCTGAATTTGTTCTTATACTTATTCCTGTATAGAGTGATCGGAGTTCAGGGTAATCCTGTCACCGGAAACAGATCACTCTGCATGAAATCCATTTCGCATTGATGAATCCGAAAGCATTCTAGCAGCCGCTCAACAGAACAGCCAGCGGAACCGGCACGATCAGCAGCAGCCTTTTCATGGGTTCCACCTCCAAATTCTTATGTATTCTCCAATTATATCAGTCTTGTGAACCAAATAACATTCTATCACTTTTGCAAAAAAAAGAACCTGCAATGTCTGCAGATCCTTCCCATTAAGTTCTGGTTGATACGCCATTTTATATCTGTTTCATCAACCAATTCTGTTTGCCTATCAATTTCATAAGCTCAAGCTGCTGCTCCCCCCACAGCATATCTTCTTCCTCGTCCTTAACATAATCCTTAAATAGATCATAGGAAATCGGATCGCCAATCATGGTTTCAAGGATCTCGCCAACTTGGCCTAAGCCGCTTTTTGAAAGCTCCACATCATATGTAAGCCATTCTTCGATATCTTCGTATACCGGAGCTTCCTTCACTACACCGTTCTTGACGACGCCGCCAAGATCAATAATACGGTCAATGAATTTCCCGACAAACTGCATCTCTTCCTCTGCGTGTTCTGCATATTTCTCCCCAAGTTTTGACAAACCCTGGCTGGCAAAAATTCTGGACTCTATTCTGTGTCCGACAGACTGCTGCGAAAGCATGGTTACTAACATCTGGAATAACTCGATAGTCTTTTCATGTTTAGCCATAATGAATTTCTCCTCATATACTATTTTTTAT